>CAIYPH010000549.1 GCA_903928045.1 uncultured Rhodospirillales bacterium | reverse complement strand
CCATAAACAGAAAACGGATTTCGGAATACCATGCCTGAAGTCATGTTCGCCGGCCCGGACGGGCGGCTCGAAGGTCGCTACCATCACTCGAAGGAGCAGGGCGCCCCCTTGGCGCTCATCCTTCACCCCCACCCGCTGCACGGGGGGACGATGAACAACCGCATCACCTACACCATGTACCAGTCGTTCCAGCGGCTCGGCTTCTCGGTGATGCGCTTCAATTTCCGCGGAGTCGGCCGCAGCCAGGGCCGATATGACGGGGGGATCGGCGAAATCGGCGATGCCGCCTCGGCGCTGGACTGGATGCAGGCGGTCAACCCGAGCCATGGCGGCCTGTGGATCGCCGGCTACTCCTTCGGCGCCTTCGTCGGCATGCAGTTGCTGATGCGCCGGCCGGAAGTGTCCGGCTGGGTCAGCGTCGCGCCGCCGGCCAACCACTATGATTTCGGCTTCCTGGCGCCCTGCCCCTGCGGCGGTCTGCTGGTGCACGGCGATACCGACGAGCTGGTGCCCGAGCCCGCGGTGCGCAAGCTGGTCGACAAGTTGAACACCCAGAAGAACGTCACCATCGACTATCGCGTCTTCGAGGGCGCGGACCATGTTTTCGCCAGCCATGCGGACCCGGTTTCCGAGGCGGTCGAGGACTATGTGCGCAAGACCATGGCCCGCAAGGCAATGGCCCTCGCCGCCGATTGAGCGTTGGGAGTCAAGACTTGACGCAGGGCTCCGGAGCCGTCAGTTCCGGAGCCCTGCGCGTTTCTGCACTGGCGTTGCATTCATCTCCCCGTCACGTGTTGCGCGGGCCCGAACGCCATGCTAGTGCCGCGCCGCCGGCTAGAAGTAGCTGGTATTGATCACCGTCCACGCCCCGGCGTGGCACAGTATATGGAACCGCACCGTTGGCGTCTGGCGGCAACACGATTTCCTCGGGCGGCGGTCTTACCGACCGCTACGCGGCAGCACTCTATTCGCACGCGAGCGACCAGCATGCGCTGGACGCCGTGCTGGCGGAGATGGACAAGCTCGGCGAGTTGATCGACACCAGCGCCGATATGCGGCGCATGCTCGGCAGCCCGCTGGTCGATGTCAACACCGCCCAGAAAGCCGCCCGCGCGGTGCTCGAGGCCCAGGGCTTCGGCAAGATCGTGCAGGATTTCGTGGGCGTCGTCGCCTCCAACCGGCGGCTCACCGCCCTGCGCGCCATCGTAGCCGCCTTCGCCGCCCTGGTGGCCGAGAAGCGCGGCGTGGTGGTCGCTGAGGTTGCCACCGCGCAGCCGCTCAGCGAGGTTCAGGAACAACAATTGCGTGCCCGCCTCATCGAGGCCGGCTATGGCAACGTCAACATCGTCAAGTCGGTCGACCCGAGTCTGCTCGGCGGCCTGGTGGTGAAGATCGGTGCCCGCCTCTACGATACCAGTTTGAAATCCCGGCTGCAGCGACTGCAGTACGCCATGAAGGGAGCCGCCTGATATGGAGATCCGCCCCGCCGAGATCTCGGAGATTCTCAAGAAGCAAATCGCTTCTTTTGATACCGAGGCCAATGTTGCCGAGACCGGCCAGGTTCTGAGCGTTGG
>CAIYPH010000548.1 GCA_903928045.1 uncultured Rhodospirillales bacterium | reverse complement strand
TGACGCAATAAGAGCGAAAGTTTTTGCTTCTTTTTTCAAAAAGAAGCGCTTGCTTCCTTCGCCCTGCCTCACGCGCGATGCTTCAAAGCAAGCAGCGACACGATCTCGAAGGCCATCATGGTGCCGACCTGGGCGGTTACCGTGGTGGCGTCGTATTGCGGGGCGACCTCGACGACGTCGCCGCCGATGATGTCGAGCCCGGCGAGGCCGCGCAGGATGTGCTGCGCCTCGCGCGGCGTGAGGCCGCCGACCTCCGGCGTGCCGGTGCCCGGCGTATAGGCGGGGTCGATCGCATCGACGTCGAACGAGAGGTAGAACGGCCCCTCGCCGATCACCTCGCGGGCCTTGGCGATGACGCCGGGCAGGCCGATCGTGTCGACCTCCTCGGCGTGGATCACCGTCATTCCCGAGACGTAGGAGAATTCGTAGAGCATCTCGGCCGAGCCGCGGATGCCGATCTGGACGGTGCGCGCGGGGTCGAGCACCCCGTCCAGCACGGCCTGGCGGAAGGGGCCGCCATGGTGGAAGCGGCTGCCTTCGAGCTCGCCCGAGGTGTCGCAATGGGCGTCGATATGGACCATCCCCACGGGGCGGTCGCGGCCGAGGGCGCGCAGGATGGGATAGGAGATCGAGTGGTCGCCGCCGACGCTGACGGGGATGACGCCGGCCGCGTGGAGTCTGGTGTAGAAGGTCTCGATGTCCTCGATGGAGTCGGGCAGCGAATAGCGGCTGCGGAACGGCACGTCGCCCACGTCGGCGACCCGGAGTTCGGCGAGGGGCGCGAGGCGGTGGACGTGGTGATACGGCCCGATCCGCTCGACGCTGCGCACCGCGCGGGGGCCGAAGCGCGAGCCGGAGCGGTTGGTCACCGCGAGGTCCATCGGCACGCCGACAAGGGCGACCTGGAGGCCGCCGTAATCCGCGAGGTCGGGCGCCTCGGGGCGGTAGGGGGCATCGAGCAGGGTGGAGACGCCGGCATAGGGGAAGGCGCGGCGGCCATCGAGCTTGAAGACCAGGGAGATCGCCTTGCGGAAATCCGGGTCCTCGGCCTCGTCGCTGCGGCCATTGGCGTAGCGGGCGCGCAGGGCGGCCAGTTTCTCGTCGCTGATCATGCGGGGGCTCCTGGGATAGGTTCGTGAGCAATGCCCGCCCGGTGGCGCGCGATCAAGCCATGATGTGGGGTTCCCAGTCCGGCATGCATGCCAGATCACTGGAATAGGGCAGGGTGATGCCGCCCGCCGCTCCGGATTGGATGGCCTGGGCCGGATCGGGCCCGAGCGGCGCGCCGGCGAGCGCGGGCGCCAGATCCTGCATGGCGGTGGGATCGGCGGCCAGCGCGCCGAGGGTCTCGTGCATCGCATTCACGCCGCTCTGCTCGACGTCGATAACCACCCAGCCGGGGGCGTCGGGGTTGGGCACCGCGAACCCGAAGCCGGCTGGCGGTGGCGCGCCATGCTGGGCGATGGCGGCACTGACCGCCAAAGGGGCCTGGATGAGACCGGCGCCCCATGTGTCCGGGTCGCCCGCCAACGGCCGCGCGGTCTGCTCCATGTCCAGCATCACCGCCTGGGGCGTGAGGGCAGGGTTGGCCTGGAGCATCAGCGCCGCCACGCCCGCGGCCACGGGCGCGGCCGCGGAGGTGCCGAAGAAGGGGGTGAAGACGCTGGTGGGGACCGCGTCAGGCGCGATGACGTCTACCTTGTAGCCGAGGAAGGGGGCGGCGATGCGGTTGCCCTCGGCGTCGAACAGCACGGTGCCGGGGCCGGTGGCGGTGAAGGGTTCCGGCAAGCCATTGCCGCCGAGGGTCGGGGCGTTGGTGGCGGCGATGGCGCCGACGCAGATGGAATCATTGGAGAGAGCATGGCCGATCACGGTGCCGGAGCCGATGCCGGACTTGGGATCGTTGATGGTGATGCCCGTACCATAGGCGATGTATTTGAAGCGGTAGGGCGGCGCGGATGACCCGTTGCTGACGATTGCCAGGTGGAAATCGCTGCTGGCCGAGGTGTTGGTGTAACGGACCACCTGCACCGGATCGCCGCCGGTATGGTCGGCCATCGCGCTGGCGACCATGGCGTCGCTGGCGTCATAGATCGCCAGGCCGAGGCTGTTGGCCGAGGCGTGGCCGGTGCCGATGCTGCTGAAGGGCTGATCCCACTGCAGGTCGATGATGATGGTGGCGCCGGGGGCGAGGGTGATGCTTTGGCGCGCGGTGGGCTGGGTGGCGGTGCCGAAATTCATGGCCTGCCAGGTGCCGCTCAAGCCGGGCAGTTGCGCGGCGATGGGGGCGAACAGGCCATCGTAGAAGTTGCTGCCGGCGTTGCTGGCCGAGGTCAGGTAGGTGACGCCCTGGGCGACGACGCTGGCGACCGCGTCGGCGATGGGGCCGCCGAGCTCGAAGAACGGCTCATCGCATAGGTGACGTCATCGACGATCACCTTCGCGCCGGCGGCGGCGAGCTCGCGGATGCCGGCGGCGAAATCGGCCTCGCTGTTGAAGGCGGTGTGGAAGAGCAGCTTGGCGTCGGGCGCCTCCTGGTGGACCAGTTCGGCCATGGCGCGGCCTTCGTCGCTGCCGTTGGCCGGGCCTTCGGAGAGCACCTGCACCCCGGCCGGCAGGGCGCCGGAAGCGATATCGGCGGCATAACCGGCGTGGCGGTTGAAGCTGTCGGACAGGATGCCGACGGAGATGCCGGCGCCGGTGACGCCGAAGACGCTGCGGGCGAAATTGCCGAGAACGGCTCGATCCGCGGCAACGCCGACCGGGCTATCGAAGGGGGAAATGTTGTCGGAGAGGGCGTCGCCGGGGGCAAGGCCGGCCGAACCGGATGCGTCGCTATTGTTGCCGTCCCCGCCGGCGCCGCCCGCATTGCCGGGGTCTTCGAAGGACAAGACGGGGAATGCCGCATCCCCATTGAGCGGGCGGGCGACGTGCTGACCGCTCCCAGGTAGGAAGTTTGGCATCTTCCTGTTCCTTTCCGGCGTTTCATCGGCGTATGTCGGTATATCAGAGCGTGCTGCGCAGGTCCAATTCGATCATCTGGTTGGTAAAATCGCGACGAGGGGGGCGGGCGCGGGGACGCGGTGCGCGCGGTTTCAGCCGAATTGCTGGCCCTGCCAGTCCGGCATGATCGCCATCGGGTTGCTCGCCAGGGTGGCGCCGGCGGTGTATGCGGTGCCGAGAGTGACGGTCAAATCGGAGGCAGCGTTTCCGCCGTCGATCGCCACCGTGAAGCCGCCGGGGGTGGTGAGGTCGGCGGTGGCGGTGCTGTCCTGGGCGATGGTGGTGATGGCCCGCTGCACCGCGGTGACCGGCTCGGCATCGGGGGCGGCCGCGGCGATCCAGGAGGGCGAGGCCGCGCCCGGCAGTGTGAAGCCGAACCCGGCCGGCGCGAGCCCGGCGGCGTGAACCGTGGCCGCGAGGGCGCCCTGGACGGCGGTGGTGGCCTGGATGAGGCCGGCTCCGACCTGGTCGGGGGAGCCTGGTATCGCCACCGCGGATTGTTGCAGCAGGGAGGTGACCTGGGCGGGCGACAGGCCCGGGGCGGCTTGCAGCATCAGGGCCGCGACGCCCGCGGCCTCGGGGGCGGCGGCCGAGGTGCCGTAGAAGGTGCTGAACACCGAGGTGGCGACCCCGTCGGGGGCGAGGAAGTTGACCTTGTTGCCGGAGATCGGGACGGCGATGCGGTTGCCGCTGGGGTCGAACAGGAATTGTCCGGGGCCATATGCCGAGAAGGCCTCCGGGACACCATTGCCGCCGAGCGCCGGGGTGTTGGCCGCGTTGATGGCGCCGACCGCGTTGGCGCCCGGGGTGAGCGCGTGGCCGATCACGGTGCCGGAGCCCTGGCCGGCGTTGGGGTCGTTGATGGTGACACCTGAGCCGTAGACGATGTATTTCAGCAGGTGCGGCGGCGCCGCCCCGCCATTGGTGATGATGGCGAGGCGGAACGCGGTGCCGCCGGTGGTGTTGGTGAAGTGCAGCACCTGGACCGGGTCTCCCCCGGTGCGATTTGTCACCGCGCTGGCGACGATCTTCCCCTTGGTGTCGTAGAGCACGAGGCCGAGACTGTCGGCGGACCCCGGGCCGCCGCCGATGCTGTGGAAGGGCTGGTCCCATTGCAGGTCGATCGTGATGACCGCGCTGGTCGCGATTGTCAGGCTCTGGGTGGGTGAGGGCTGGCTGGGCGTGCCGAAATTCATCGCCTGGTAGATGCCGGGCAGGCCGCTCAGCGGGGTCGAAATGCCGCTGAAGGGGTGTTCGTAATAGGTGTTGCCCTCGTTGCTCGCGGCGCTGAAGTAGCTGACGCCGGCGGCGACGACGTTGGCCACCGCCTGGGAGATGGCGCTGCCCTGCTGGAAGAACGGTTCGTCGAGGTAGGTGACATCGTCGACGATGATGTTGGCGCCGGCGGCGGCCAGCGCGGTGATTCCGGTGGCGAAGTCGGCCTCGCTGCGAAAGGCGCTGTAGAACATCAGGTTGGCGCCGGGCGCCACCTGGTGGATGACCTCGGCCATGGCGCGGCCTTCGTCGCCGCCGTTCGCGGGCCCCTCCTCGAGGACCGTCACGCCCGCCGGGAGGGCGCCGCTGGTGACGTCGGCTGCATAGCCGCCGTGGATGTTGAAGCTGTCGGAGAGGATGCCGATGGTAATGCCGGCGCCATCGAGGCCGAAGACGGAGCGGGCGAGATTGGCCAGCACGGCGTGGTCGCCATTGGTGCCGACCGGGCTGCTGGCGGCGGCGACAGGTGTGTCGGCCATGTCCGGCGCGGCGCTGGCCGGCGAGTCGGGCAGGATGACCGATGCCGTGGTGGCGTCGCTGAGGGGCATCCGGAACGGGCGGATGAGAGTGGGGAGTGGCGAAGGCAAACCACGACTCCGGGCTCTTGCGAGCTGGCCGTCAGGTACCGGGGTTCACGCTGTCTCAATATCCGCCGGAGATTATCGTGAGCGGAGAGTGCATCTTGGAACCGAGATAAGTCCTGAAGAATGGGATTTGCCAAAATTTTCTTGGCAAATCCAATTTTAGGGATGAACGTAAATGAAGCCTTAGCGGGCGTCACAAAATCTGGGACATGCCTGATGATCCCGCGCCGTCACGGCCTTGCGGCGATGATCGGGGCGTGCTGCGGTCCGGTTCTTAAACGCCTGGGGAGGGGCAGATGACCGGGATTTTCGCACTCGACGGCAAGGTTGCGCTGGTAACCGGCGCCTCGCGCGGGCTTGGACGCGCCATGGCGCTGGCGTTAGCCGGATGTGGCGCGCATGTGGTGGTGAATGGGCGCAACGCGGCGGGTATCGCGGCGACCTGCCAGGCGATTGCGATGGCCGGCGGGGCGGCGACGGCGATGGCGTTCGACACCACGGACGGGGCGGCCGCCAATGCCGCGATCGGCCGCATCGAGGCCGAACTCGGGCATCTCGATATCCTCGTCAACAATGCCGGCTACGGCAATGGACGCACCGCGAGCGAGGCGAGCGACGCCGAGTGGGACGAGATCATCAACGTCGATCTCAATGCCTGTTTCCGCCTTGCCCGGCGCGCCGCGATCGGGATGAAGCGGCGCGGCTGGGGGCGGATCATCAACATCTCATCGATCAACGCCCATATCGCCCGCGAGGCCAACGCCAATTACTGCGCGGCCAAGGCGGGGCTCGAGGGCATGACGCGGGCGATGGCGGTGGAATGGGGGCCGGATGGCATCACGGTGAACGCGATTGCGCCCGGCTACATGATGACGCCCGATAATCTGGAGACGCCGCTGCGGGCGGACCCGGCGCAGCGCGCGCGCTTCGCCGAGCGGACAGCGCTGCGGCGCTGGGGGCAGGCGGATGAGCTTGATGGGGCCGTGGTGTTTCTCGCCGGGAATGCCTCGGCGTATTGCACCGGGCATGTGTTGATTGTGGATGGTGGCATGAGCGTGAAGATTTGAAGGAAGCGCTTCTTTTTTGAAAAAAAGAAGCAAAAAACTTTTGTCCGCTTCGTGCGTAACGCTCCCACCTATCCGCGACGAGTACGCCAACGGCATGGATGGAACAAAAAGTTTCGCTCTTATTGCGTCATCTGTTGAGATCTGCGATTCTACTCCCCGGCGTCAGGGGAACAT
>CAIYPH010000547.1 GCA_903928045.1 uncultured Rhodospirillales bacterium | reverse complement strand
GGCGGCGCCGGAGTTGAGGAACACGCGGTCCTTTTCCTTGCAGACCGTGTTCACCGCGAGGGCGACGGAGGAGGTCGGCACGTCCACCACCACGTCGACGCCTTCGGTGTCGATCCAGCGGCGGGCGAGGCCGGCGCCGACATCGGGCTTGTTGAGATGGTCGCCGACGAGGATTTCGACGTCGAAGCCCTGGTCACCGAAATCCTGCACGGCCTGGCGGGCGCAGAGCACGCCCATCGGCCCGCCATCATCGGCGTAGGGGCCGGACTGGTCATTCAGCACGGCGATCTTGACGCGCGGGCGCTGGGCGCGGGCGAGGCGCGGGGTGGCGGTCGCGGCGGCAGCGGCGGTGCCGAGCAGGGTGCGGCGAGAAATCGTCACAGGCGGTATCCTCCGGTTGGTTGCCGCCAGGATACCCCGCGCGCCGCGCAACGGTCGAGCGCGCGGCCTATGCCGTGGCCGCGACCTTGGCCAGCGCGGGATGCCGCTCGGCGAGCACGGCCAACGCCGCGCGCAGCTTCGCCACGGGGTCTTCCACCACCTCGCTGCCCATCGCCTCGAACAGTGCCTTCTTGAGGAAGGCGCGCCAGTGCAGGGGGGCGGCGGCCATGGCGCGGCCCATTTCGGCGTAGACCGATTGGGTCCAGACCGCCTCATGCGCGAGGCGTTCCGGCCCGAAGGCGTAGAGCCCCTCGTGTGGGGTATGGCCTTCGCGCAGGGTGGCGGTTGCCGTCTGGTCGACTGCGTCATCGACGACCGCCACGCCATACTCGCGCGCCGCCGCCGCGGCCGAGACGTAGCCGGCGCGCACGTCGGCGAGCACGTGGTCGGGATCGCGGGCGAAGGGATCGCCGCGGCCGCCGCCGCCGGGGGAGACGATGCGCAGCACGTCACCGGGGTCGAGCTTTACGGTATCGACGTTGCCGAGTTCGCGCTGGCGGTTGCCGCCGGGATTGAGGGTGAAGGTGGAGCCGATGCCGGGCTGGCCGCCGAGCGTGCCCCAGGGGCGGAAGCGGCAGCGGTCGCGGTTGCGGGCGGTCACCATGGAGCCGGGGTTGGCGACGGTGAACATCAGCTCGGTCGCGGTGCCGCCGCGGGTTTCGCCGGCGCCGCCGGTGTCCATGGCGAGGCCGTATTTGAGGATCCGGATCGGCACCTCCGCCTCGGTGATCTCGATCGGCGAGTTCTTGAGGTAGGCGGCATCGGCGCCCGAGCCGTCAGTGCCGTCACGATGCGGCATGCCGCCGCCGCCGCCGACGATGGGGTTGATCGCGGCGATCAACCGGCGGCCGGTGCGGTCATCCGAGGTCATCACGTTGACGATGGAGGAGGAGCCGGCGGGGGCGGCCGGCATCCGCTCGGGGGCGGCGCGGCAAAAGGCGCCGAACACCAGGGAGCGCAGCCGCGCGCAGGTGAGGCTGCGCATGCCCACCGCGGCCGGCCAGACCGGGTTCACCACCGTGCCTTCCGGCATGATGCAAGTGAAGGGCCGGGTGAGGCCGTAGTTGAGCGTGATGCCTTTGTTGAGCGTGAACAGTACATAGTAGACGCCGACCAGCACCAGCGTATGGCGCTCCCGCCCGCCGGTCGGCACGTTGAGCGAGGCGGCGACCTGCGGGTCGGTGCCGGTGAAATCGAGGATGGCGCTGTCGCCGCGGATGGAGAGTTTCAGCGCGAGGCGGACGGGCTCGCCGCCCGGGAGATCCTCGTCGCAATAGTCGGTGAACTCGTAGTCGCCATCGGGGATGGAGGCGAGCACGCTGCGCGCTTGCGCCTCGGCGTAGTCCATCAGATCGGCCAGCCCGTCCTTGAAGCGGGTGATGCCGAAGCGCTCGATCATGCCGCGGATGCGCCGCTCGCCGGTGGCGGTGGCGCCGAGCAGGGCCTTGAGGTCGCCGAGGTTCTGCTCGGGCACCCGCACATTGGTGAGCAGCACGGCGAGCAGCTCGGGGTCGATCGTGCCCTCCTTCACCAGACGGACCGGCGGCAGGCGGATGCCCTCCTGCTGCACGTCGGTGAGTGCGCGCGACAGCGAGGCGGGCACCGCTCCGCCGACATCGGTGTTGTGGATATGGCCGGAGGTGAAGGCGACGATTTCGCCGTCATGGAACACCGGTCGCCAGACATGGAGATCGGGCGCGTGGGTGGAGAGGTAGCCGGAATAGGGGTCTGAGCAGGCGCAGACGTCACCGGGCTTCATCGCGGGGATGTAGGCGATCGCCTCGCCGTAATCGACGCCGGGATACCAGGTGGCGCCGAGGTCCATCGGGGTCGCGGTGGTTTTGCCGGTGGCGTCCAGCACCTGGATGGTGAAGTCCTCGGTTTCCTTGACGAAAGTGGAATGGGCGGTGCGGTAGAGCGTGTAGGCCATGCCCTCCGCGGCGGCGCGGATGTGGTTGGCGATGATCTGCAGGGTGACGGGATCGGTGCGCATAATTACAGCTCCACCATCAGATGGCCCTGGGCCTGGACCGTGGCGTGGGACCCCGTGGGCAGCAGCAGCGTAGTATCCTCCTGCGCCACCACGGCGGGGCCGGCGATTGCGTGGCCGGGGCGCAGCGTGTCGCGCTGGTAGAGTTTCACCTCCTGCCACGCGCCATCGAGGAAGATGCGGATGGGCTCCGATGGCGGCGGGCCGCTCGACGGTGCAAGGGTCGGGCTGGTGACCTTCTGGGCGCCGGCGCGGATGGCGACGCGGAGGTTGACCACCTCGACGGCGGCGGCGGGGTCGGCGTGGTCGAACACCGCGCGGTGCTGGGTGTGGAAGCCCTCGGCCAGGGCGGCGAGGCTCATGTCGGTGACGGGCACCTCGATTTCGTAGGACTGGCCGCGATAGCGCGTGTCGGCGGAGTATTGCAGCAGGCCAGCCGCGCCGGGTTCGCCGACCTCGGCGAGCCACACTTCCGAAGCGGCCGCGAGTGCCGCCCAGCCCTCGCGCATCGGGGCGAGCGACTCCGCCTCCAATGGCAGCATCACGGTACGCACCATGTCATTGCGGATTTCCGCCACCAGCCCGCCGAGCGCGCAGACCACGCCGGGGGAGCGTGGCACCAGCACGCGGGAGACGCCGAGTTCGCGGGCGACCTGGCAGCCGACCATCGGGCCGGCACCTCCGAAGGCGATCAGCGTGAGGTCATCGAGGTCAACCGCGTTGCGGGCGAACATTTTGGAGAATTCGAGATACATCGCCGAGACCGCCACCGCCGCGATGGCTTCCGCAGTCTCCTCGATGCCGAGGCCGAGTTTCCCGGCGATCGCGCCGACGGCGGCGCGGGCGGCCGCCATGTCCGGCTTCACCGCGCCGTAGCCGAGCGCGCCATGGCCGAGCACGCCGCGCACGGCGAAGGCGTCGGTCAGCGTCGCCTGGGTGCCGCCGCGGCCGTAGCAGGCGGGGCCGGGGGTGGAGCCCGCGCTGTCCGGCCCGACTTTCAGCATCCCGAAGGCATCGACCGAGGCGATGGAGCCGCCGCCGGCGCCGATGGAGGAGACCGCGACCGAGGGCACGAAGAGCGGGAAGCCGCCGACATTCTCGCCGGCGGCGAATTGCGCCTGGCCGTCGCGCAGCAGCGCCACATCGGCGCTGGTGCCGCCGACATCGAGCGTGGCGGCATGGCGCACGCCCGCCTCGGCGGCGACGAAGGCCGCGCCCATCACACCGCAGGCGGTGCCGGAGAGCAGCATGCCCACGCAGTCCCGCTTGCCCTGACGCGCCGCCATCACGCCGCCATTGGAGCGGGTGATGAGCGGGCGTGCCGGCACGCCGGCCTCGGCCAGCGCGGCCTCCAGGCGTTCGAGATAGAGGGAGACGCGTGGATGCACGTAGCCGTTCAGCACCGCGGTGCTGCTGCGCTCGTATTCGCGGATCGCCGGCCAGATTTCGGTGGAGCGGAACACGAAGAGCTCGGGCGCCAGCTCGGCCACCAGCGCCGCCACCGCGATCTCATGCGCCGGGTTGCGCCAGGCGTGCAGCAGGCAGACCACCACCCCCGCGCATCCCTTGGCTTGCGCCGCGCGCACCGCGGCGGCGACGCTGGCGCGGTCAATCGGCTCCATCTCCTGCCCGCTCGCCAGCATTCGCCCGCCGATCGGTAGGGCACAATCCTTGGTCACCAGTGGGGCGGCGCGCTCGCCGAACAGGGAATAGGCGTCGGGCATGCGCAGGCGGGCGAGTTCCAGCACGTCGGTGAAGCCGTCCGTCGCGAACAGCGCGAGCTTGGCGCCGCGGCGCTGGATGATGGTGTTCACGCCCACAGTGGTGCCATGGGTGAAGCGGATGACCTCGCCGAGATCGACGCCGTGGACGCGGGAGAGCTCGGCGATGGCGAGCGCCACGTCGGCCCCCGGCGCATCGGGGCGGGAGAGCACCTTTAGGGTGCGGACCGTCCCGGTCTCTTCCTCCGCCGCGCACAGATCGGTGAAAGTGCCGCCGATATCAACGCCGATCCGCCAGGCCATTCAGGAGACTCCAACTAAGAAAGGAAGCGGTTCTTTTTTGAAAAAAAGAACCAAAAAACTTTTATTCCACGGGTACGGAGTTGCCCGGGGAACTCGGCAACGAACAGATAGAAAGTTTTTTGCTTCTTTTTTTCAAAAAAGAATCGCTTGCTTCCTTCATCCCACACTCATCCACCGCATATCCTGAGCATCCCCAATCGGGCAGAAGCGCACGCCGCTGACGTTCTTGGTGAAGGGGCCGAACCACTTGGTGTTGTAGACGTAGATGCCGGCGGCGTCCTCCACCAGGATGCGCGATGCCTCCTCGTAGAGCGGGCGGCGGGCTTCCTGGTCGGTGAGCAGCAGGGCCTTGTCGGTGAGTTCGTCGAAGCGGGCATTGCGGTAGTGGCTGGCGTTACCGGCGCCGATGTTGCGGCTGTTGTAGATCACTCCGGTCCAGTTATGCGGATCGGCGAAGTAGGCGCTGCGCCAGAGCGGGATGATGTCGTGCGTTTTGTCGGGGTCGTTGTACTTGCCCTGGATGACCGACCACGGCTCGCTGATCAACTTGAGCTCGATGCCGACTTTCGCCGCCCCGGCCTGGAGCAGCACGGCGGCCTGCTCGGACTGGCCGAAGCCGGCGAGAATGCCGACGGTGAGTGGACGCATCGGGGCCTTGACCATGGCGAGATGTTCGCGGGCCTTGGCGAGATCGTAGGTGTAGCCTTTGAGATCGGCCGGGGCGCCCCACAGCGTGTTGGGGATGATGCCGGCATTGCGGGCCACCGAGCCGCCGAGAATTTGCACGTTGAAGGCGTCATAGTCGAAGGCATAGCTCAGCGCCTTGCGCAGGTTGACGTCGTTCAGCGGCGCGCGGCTGTTGTGCAGGATGAAATACATCGTGCGGATCGATTCCGCCTCGTCGATGCGGGTATTGGCGCCGTCGCGCAGCTGCTTGATCTGGTCGAGCGGCAGATAGCCGTCGGTGCTGTTGAAATCGCCCTTGAGCATGCCGAGCACGCGGCCGCTGGTTTCCAGAATGGTGCGGAATTCGATCTGGTCGAGCGGCGATTTGCCCCAGCCCATGAAATGCTCGGCGAAGCGGTCGGCCTGGAAGCCCACAGCCGGGTCATAGCGGCGCAGGCGGAAACTGCCGGAGCCCGCGGTGTTGCGCGCCATCCAGGCGGCGCCGAGATCGGCCGATTTGTCGTTGGCGCGTACGAGCTTGCTGTTGACGATCCACAGCTCCGCCAGCACCGACATGAACACCGCGAAGGGGGCGTTGAGGGTGAATTGCACCGTCTGCGCGTCCAGCGCTTTGGTGCGGCCCGGGTCGATCGCGCCTTTGAACAGGGCGTAGCCGCCCTTTTTCATCTCGAGGATGCGTTCCATCGAGAACACCACGTCTTCCGCGGTGATGGCGCTGCCGTCGTGGAATTTGGCGCCCGGGCGCAGCTTGAAGGTGTAGATCAGCCCGTCCGGCGAGATATCCACCTTCTCGGCCAGCCACAGCACCAGCTTGGGCGGGTTGTCGACCCAGCGCACCAGGCAGTCATACATGTTGAGGCGGGTGGCGATGCGGCCGATATCGAACACGGTGTGCGGGTCGAGCGTGTCGTAGGGCGAGTTGATCGCGGTGACGAGCCGGCGCTGGCCTTGGGCGCGGGCGGTGCGGGGCAGCAGGGCGGCGGCGCCCGCGGCGAGGAGGGGGCGGCGCGCGATCGATCGGGTCATCGTTCATCTCCTGGCCGGGAAAGGCATAGGGTTTCACGCCCGGCGCGGTCGGGCAACCCCGTCAGGGCCGCAATTCGAGGCCGCCATCCACCGTGATGGTGCTGCCGGTGATGTAGCCGGCGCCGGGGCCGGCGAGGAAGCGCAACGCGGCGGCCACATCCTCCGGCGCGCCGATGCGGCGCATGGGGATGAGATCGAGCTTGGCGGAGCGCCAGGCGGGGTCGGTCAGGGCGGCGCGGTTGAAATCGGTCTCGATGGTGCCGGGGGCGATCAGGTTCACCGTGACGCCGTCAGGCGCGAGTTCGAGGGCCATCACGCGGGCCATCTGCATCAGCGCCGCCTTGCTGGCGGCATAGGCGGCGAGGCCGGGGTTGGGCGTCCATTGGTTGACCGAGGAAATCAGCACGATGCGCCCGGAGCCGCGCGGCTTCATGCCGCGCGCGGCCTCCTGGGCAAGGGCGAAGCCGGCATCGAGGTTCACCGCCATCACGCGGCGCCAGGCGGTGTCGTCGATTTCGAGCGCGGATTGCCGCAAGAGGATCGCCGAGGTGCTGACCAGGATATCGAGCGGGCCGAGGGCGGCCTCGGCGGCGCGCACCACGGTGCGGGCGGCAGCGGGGTTGGCGAAATCGGCGGCGAGCACCACGGCGCGGCGGCTAAGGGCGCGGCATTCGGCGGCGAGAGCCTCGGCGGCATCGGGTTGGTTGAGATGATGGATCGCGACATCGGCGCCGGCCGCCGCCAGCGATCGCACCACGGCGCG
>CAIYPH010000546.1 GCA_903928045.1 uncultured Rhodospirillales bacterium | reverse complement strand
GTTTTTGCTACTTTTTTCAAAAAGAAGCGCTTCCTTGCTATCCCCTGCGATGAGGCCCGCATGACCGACCGCCGCCTGCGCATCTTCTTCATCGCACAACGTGTCCCGTTCCCGCCCGATCGCGGCGACAAGATCACCACCTGCAACGAGGTCCGCCACCTCGCCGCGCACCACGAGGTCCATGTCTTCTGCACCGCCGATGGCGCGGAGGACATGGCGAACGTTGCTGGACTGCGCGAAATCGTCGCATCCGTCACGGCGTTCCCCGTCAACACCGCCATGGCCAAGCCGCGCGCCCTGCTCGCCCTCCTCACCGGCCGCCCCCTCGCCGAGGCGATGATCGACGAGCCTGCTCTTCACGCCGCCTTGCGCGAGGCGAAAATCCGCATCCCGCCCGACCTCGTCTTCGTCTACAGCTCCAACACCGCGCAATACGCCGAGATCTTCGGGGCCACCCCGCGCATCATGCAGTTCGCCGACCTCGACTCGATCAAATGGGAGCGCTACGCCGCCGAAACCCGCCCCCCCATGCGCTGGGTCTACGCCATCGAGGCCCGCCGCACCCGCGCCCTCGAGCGCCGGGTCGCCCACGCCTACCAGCACTCCCTTGTCTGCACCGATAATGAGCGGCGCGATTTCGAGCGGCTCATCCCCGGCGCCGCCATCAGCACCGCCGGCAACGGCGTCGATCTCGACTATTTCCGCTCCGCCGGCGCCGCCAAATCCAAGGGCGGCCTCATCTTCACCGGGGTGATGGACTACCTGCCCAACGTCGATGCGGTGAGCTGGTTCGCCCGCGACATCCTCCCTCTCGTCCGCAACGCGGTCCCGGCGGCGCATTTCGTCATATGCGGCAGCAAACCCTCGCCCGCCGTTCAAGCCCTTGCGCAACTGCCCGGTGTGACCGTTACCGGCCGCGTGCCGGACGTGCGGCCCTTCCTCGATGAAGCCGAAGTCTTCGTCGGCCCGCTGCGCATCGCCCGCGGTATCCAGAACAAGGTGCTGGAAGCCATGTCCATGGGGCTGCCCGTGGTCTCCACCGAGCAAGTCCGCCGTGGCGCAGCCGTGCCCGCCGGCGAAGGCATCGAAGCTGCGGATGACCCCGAAGGGTTCGCCCGCCACGTCATCGCCCTTCTCCGCGACGACGCCTATCGCGCCCGCATGGGAGCGGCCGGGCGCCGCGCCGTGGAGCGCGACTACACCTGGGCCGCCCAGCTCCGCACGCTCGATCGCGTGGTGGCCGAGGCGGTGGCCTAGCCCCGCGCCACCGCCGCGAACCCTGCCTCGGCGGCCACCAGCGCGGCGTCGATATCCGCCGCCGTATGGGCGACCGAGAGGAACATGTTGTGCTTGGGGTGGAAATACGCCCCCGCCCGCAGCGCCGTCGAACAGAACGTATGCGCCTTGGCGAGGTCCGCATCGTCCTCGAACAGCACCAGCGGCATCTGCACCGGCCCGGTCTGGCGGATCGGCACCCCGTACTTGTCCGACAGCGCCGCAAACCCGGCGCGGAACCGCTCGCCCATCGCCCGCATATGCCCGATCCCGTCATCCCGCCGCAGCGCGGTCACGGTCGCCACCCCCGCCGCCATCGGCACCGCCGCCGTCCAGAAGGAGCCGGTGGAGAAGGTCTTGCTCACATGCGCACGAAACCGGTCATTCCCGGTGATCGCCGCCAGCGGATGCCCGTTGGCGATCGACTTGCTCCACGCCGCCAGATCCGGCCGCACGCCGTATTCCTCCCAGGAGCCGCCGATATGCAGGCGGAACCCGGCCCGCACGTCATCGATGATCAGAGCCGCCCCCGTCGCGTCGCACAGCTCGCGGGCGCGCCGCGCGAAGGCGTGGGTCGGCATCTCCTGGTCGAACCCGGCATCATGCTTAAAGGCGGACACCAGGATCGCCGCGAGGTCCCCCTGATGGCGATCCACCGCCGCCTCCAGGCTCGCGATATCATTGAACGCGTAGTGATCCACATGCGCCCGGTCCTCGGCGGTCACGCCCGACAGCGATGGCGAGGTCCAGGGCACCGCGCCGTGATAGGCCCCGGTCGCCACCAGCACCTTGCGCCGCCCGGTCCCGGCACGGGCGAACACCACGGCCATGGTGGTGGCATCGGTGCCGTTCTTCTGGAACTGCACCCAGTCGGCATGCGGAATCGTGTCGACCAGCAGCTCCGCCAGCTCCACCATCGCCTCGCTCGGCCCATTCTGGCAGTCCCCCATCGCCGCCTGGCGGGCCGCGGCGGCCTCCACCTCGGGATGGTGATGGCCGAGCACCACCGGACCCCAGGAGCACATGAAGTCGATATACTCATTCCCATCCACATCGCGCACCCGGCAGCCGCTGCCGGAGGCGAAGAACTGCGGATAGCCCTCGGGCAGATTGGCGGCGTTCTGATGCCCCCACATGCCCCCGGGCACGACTTTCGCGGCGCGCGCGCGCAGCATCGAATCCTTCGTGTTATGCAGCATCCCGGCCTCCTATGATCCTGCTGCACTCTATGCCGGCCCTTCGCCCGCTGCGAGGGTCGGGAGCGATTCTTTTTTGCGCTCCGCGGCCAGGCGATTCCAAGCGCATCCAGATTGTAAAACAGCCGGATCGCCCCCTATCCTCCCTGCGGATTGCGGAGGCGCTCCCATGCAAAACGAAGCCGATCACCGGATCATCGCCGAGTTTGACGACCGTGGCTTCGTCGTCATCCCGAACGCGCTCACCCCCACCGAGGTCCGCACTCTCAACGCCGCCTTCGATCGCTACATCGCTGACTACCCCGATGAATGGGCGCATTTCAGCCCATCCTTCATCCAGACCGTCGATGTGCTGCCACGCACGGATGCCTTCGACGGCGCGATCGAGAATCCGCAAATCCTGCGCACCGTGCAAAAACTCCTGCGCGATGACATCGCCTTCGAAGAGCTCTCGCTGATGATCCGCAACCCCACGGACACCACGGGCGAGCTCAAGGGCTGGCACCGCGACATCATCCGCAGTTTCGAGCGCCGGCACGAAATCAACGCGATCTCCGTCGTCTACTACCTCACCGACGTCACCGAGCGCGATCACTGCTTCAGCATCGTCCCGCAGACCCATGCCGGCCGGGTGGACATGCGCCCGGAGGAGGTCCTGCCCGGCATGGAGTTCGATGCGCTCGGCCCCGCCGGTTCGGCCTTCATCTTCCACGCCCGCTGCATCCATGCCGGCAAGCTTAAGCTCGGCTCGGCCTCCCGCCGGACGATGCATCTCTATTACGGCCCCGCCGACGCGCCCCGCACCTCGGAATGGACCTCGATCCCCCCGCGCCTGACCGACAAGCACGATCCCGCACTGCCGCCGCGCCTCTATGCCAAGGCAAACCGGACGGACATCATCGAGGGCACCGGCTTCAAACCGCGCGATGTCGATCCCGCCATGAACACCGCTGAGATGCTGATGCATCTGCAACGGCGGGTGAACACCCCGCGCCCCACCGCCGGCTAACGTATCACCGGCTTCCCACTGGCCCGGCCCGCAGCCTTGCTCTAACCTCCCCGCGAATTCATTGGGGAGGACAGCATGCACATCGGAGCATCTCTGCCGGTCGGCGATATCGGCGCCGGGCCGGCCATCCTGCGCGACTACGCGCAGGCCGCTGAAGCGCTCGGCTATGACTATCTCGTCGGGCCTGACCACGTCCTCGGCAAGAACCCCGCGGCCGACACCGCCGGCCGCCGCATGGGCACCACCGCCACCGCCTATCACGACCCTTTCGTGCTGTTCAGCTACCTCGCCGGCGTCACCTCCAAAATTGGCTTCGCCGCCGGCGTGCTGATCCTCTCCCAGCGCCAGGCCGCTTTGGTCGCCAAGCAGGCCGCCTGCCTCGATATCCTCTCCGAGGGCCGCTTCCGCCTCGGCGTCGGCGTCGGCTGGAACGAGATCGAGTTCCAGGGCCTCGGCGTCGATTTCCACCAGCGCGGCAAAATCTCCGAGGAGCAGGTGCGCTTCATGCAGGCGCTGTGGGCCAACCCGCATGTCACCTTCAAGGGCGACTTCCACGAGCTCGACGATGGCGGCATCAACCCCCGCCCGCCCTCCGGCAAGGTGCCGGTCTGGTTCGGCGGCCATGTCGAGGCCACCTTCCGCCGCGCCGCCAAATACGGTGACGGCATGATGCCCAATGCCTGGCCGCCCGGCGATGACGCGCTGGCCGCCTTCAAGAAACTCCGCCGCCTCACCCGCGAGGCCGGGCGCGATCCGGCCGATGTCGGCATCGAGGTCTGGGTCTCCGCCGGCAAGGGCGGGCCGGATGATTGGCGCAAGGAGATCGCCTTCTGGAAGGCGGCGGGGGTGAGCCACGCCACCATCCACACCACGTTCAACTCTGCGATTCACTCCCGCATCGCCGGCACCACCTACGCCGCCCATCTCGACGCCATCACCCGCTACCGCGAAGCAGTGGCGGACCTGCTGTAGCCGCCATGGCGCGGCGCTACCGGCTGGGGGTGATCGGGTTCGCCCATATGCACGTCAACGAGCTGGTGGACCGCTTCCTCGCCACCGGCCGGGTCGATCTCGTGGCCTGTGCGGACACCGTGCCGCACAGCCCATCGCTGACCACCGTCGAAGGCAGCCGCCGCGCCAATCTCGCCCGCGCCTTGGCCCAGCCGGGCAATCCCCGCGCCTATGCCGACTACCGGGAGATGATCGCCGCCGAAAACCTCGACATCGCGATTTTCTGCCCGGAAATCGCCCGCCACGCCGAAATCGCCGAGGCCCTGGCCGAAGCCGGCGTCCATATGGTCACCGAGAAGCCGATGGCCGCCAGCCTCGCCGATGCGCAGCGCATGGTCGAAGCCGCCGCGTCCCATGGCGTCACGCTCGCCGTCAACTGGCCGATCACCTGGCGCCCCGCGCTCCGCAAAGCCAAGGAATTGCTGGCGGCCGGCGCCATCGGCGAGGTGTGGGAGCTGAAATGGCGCAACGCCGCCTCGCTCGGCCCGCTCGCCCATGGCAGCCTGCACCCCGGGAATACCGTGATCGGCCTGGTCTCCGAGGCCGAGAAATCCGCCGAATGGTGGCACCGTGAGTCCGATGGCGGCGGCGCCCTGCTCGACTATTGCTGCTACGGCGCCTGCCTCGCCGCCTGGCTGCTCGATGCGCCGCCGGCCAACGTGCAGGCCATGCGCGCCAATTTGATGAGCCCTGGCGACGCCGACGACAACGCTGTCCTGCTGCTCCGCTTCGCCCGTGCCTTCGCCATCATCGAAGCCAGCTGGACCACCATCCATAACGGCATGCCCAACGGGCCGATCCTCTATGGGACGCGCGGCACCATGGTGATCGACGGCGCGGATATCCTGATCTACCGCACCAAAGCCGCCGGGCCGGACGAGATTATCAGAGGCGATGACCTGCCGGTGGGTGAGGCGAGCATCGGCGAGGCCTTCCTGCGCCATCTCGAAACCGGCGCGCCGCTCCACCCCACGCTCGCCATCCCGATGAACCTCGCCGCCACCGCCATCCTTGATGCCGGTATTCGCGCGGCGGGGTCGGGGCGAACCGAGGCGATTGGCGTCTGACGCGGCATCCCGCGGTTGGGATTTTGCGAGCCTAGGCGTTGGGCGCGCGACATCGCCCGCGCATCGCCGTCAGGCCATGCCGGTGAGCGGATCTCCTGAGGGTGTGGGACTGTATGGGGGCGCGCGCACCCGGGCCGCGCGCGGCGCGGGTTGGCAGGGGCTTGCGGCGACATGGGCGCCTCGGCGCGGCTTTACCCACCAGCGCCCGGCCCGCCACGGCGCCGGCACGAGGATCCACTCCACCTCCGGCTCGGACCCCATGTCGATCTCCGCGGCCAGGGGCAGGGCGCAATCCAGCACCCCCGCCAGCGCGCGCGCACGCGGCCGGTCCACGCCCAGGAGGGCGGCCAGCAGCGCGTGCAGCAGCGCGCATATCGCGGCGATGCCGGGCGCGGCGATCGGGGGAGGGGCGGGCAGGCGGGTCATACGGTGAATGTCACTCCCGATTTACAGGAGGAAACTATAAATGACATATCGGTTTGCCGCAAGGTATTTTTTGCGTGGGCCGGAAATTTTCTCCGCCGGCGCCTTTCCCCCCATTTTCCGCGGGGGAAGGGGCGCGCTACCCCTGCCAGCCCGCCGCCGACTGCACGGCGGCGCCGGTGATCTCGCGCATCAGCGCCTCGCCGGCCGCGGTGCGGGCCACGAGCACGCTGCGGCGGTCGCGTGGATCCGGCGCACGCTCGGCGAGGCCGAGGGCGGTCAGCTTGTCGAGCGAGCGGGTGATGACCGACTTCGACACGTCCAGCCGTTGCGCGAGGCCGCGCACGGTATGTTCGCCGTCGACGGAATAGCAGGTCAGGAACACGCCGAGCTGATGCGACGACAAGGCCGGCCCATCGCGGCGGACAAGGCCGACGATGACCTCCCGCAGAATGGCGGCGGCAAGTTCGGGGGGCAGAGTGACCGGAAATTCAGGCTCCTGACTCGGTTCACCCCTTTGTACGGGGCGAGATGACCATCTGGGTCATCCTCGCGGAGCTTCGGGCGGGGTCAAGAAACGTAAGGTAACGCCCGGCTTTTTCAGCTCATTGCGGCTATGCCGCGCAGCGACAATTCGTCCCAGCGCAGGCACGCGACGAACCGCCCGGGCTCGACTTCGGTCATCTCCGGCCGTTCCTGCTTGCACCGCTCGGTGGCATGGCCGCAGCGCGGATGGAAGGCGCAGCCCGGCGGCGGGTTGGCGGGGTCGGCGATTTCCCGCTCCAGGATGATGCGGGTGCTGATCGCATCCGGCACTGGGGTCGGCGCGGCCGACAGCAGGGCCTCGGTATAGGGATGCAGCGGGCGGGAATAGAGCGCCTCGGTCTCGGCCAGCTCCACCATGCGCCCGACATACATGACGGCCACCCGGTCGGCGACGTGCTTCACCACCGAGAGATCATGCGCGACGAACAGAACGGTGAGTTTGAGGCGATCCTGCAAATCCATCAGCAGATTGAGGATCTGCGCCTGCACCGACACGTCGAGCGCGGAAACCGGCTCGTCCGCCACGATCAGCTCGGGGTTGAGGGCGAGCGCGCGGGCGATGCCGATGCGCTGGCGCTGCCCGCCGGAGAAGGCGTGCGGGAAGCGGTTGATGTAGGCGGCCGGCAGCTGCACCAGCTCCATCAGCTCCAACACCCGCCGGCGCCGCTCGGCGCGATCGGTCATGCCGTTGATCAGCAGCGGCTCGCCGATGATGTCGCCAACCACCATGCGCGGGTTGAGCGAGGAATAGGGGTCCTGGAACACCATCTGCATGTGCCGGCGCAGCGGGCGCAGCTGTGCCCGGCTGAGCTTGGCAAGATCGACCGTCTTGCCCGCAATGGTGAAGTTGATTTCCCCGGCCGTGGGCGCCAGCGCGCGGAGAATGCAGCGCGACACCGTGGTCTTGCCGCAGCCGGATTCCCCCACCAGCGCCAGCGTCTCGCCCTTGCGCACCGAGAAGCTCACCCCATCGACGGCCCGCACCTGCCCGGCAACCCGCCGCAGCAGCCCCTTGCGGATCGGGAAGTGCTTCTTGAGGCCGCGGACCTCGAGCAACGTCTCGCTCATGCCGCCGCTCCCTTGCGCCCGCCATGCAGGAAGCAGCGGATGCGGTGCGTCTCGGGCCCGGCCTCCGGCGGTTCCTCGGTGCGGCACTGGTCGTCGATGATCTCAACGCAGCGCGGGTGGTAGGCGCAGCCCTGCGGCCGGTTGAACGGGTGCGGGATGGAACCCTCGATGGTCGGCAGGCGCGAGCGCGGCTTGGCCAGCACGGTCGGGATGGAGCGCAGCAGGGCCCGCGTATATGGGTGGCGCGGCGCGCGGAAAATATCGCGCACCGGCCCGGTCTCCACCGCGCGGCCGAGATACATCACCGCCACGTCATGCGCCATTTCAGCGATCACCCCCATGTCATGGGTGATCAGGATGATCGCGAGGCCCTTCTTCTCCTGCAAATCCCTGAGCAGATCGAGAATCTGCGCCTGGGTGGTCACGTCGAGCGCGGTGGTCGGCTCATCGGCGATCAGCACGCGCGGATCGCAGGACAGCGCCATCGCGATCATCACCCGCTGGCGCAGGCCGCCCGAGAGCTGGAACGGATATTCATCCACCCGCCGCGAGGGCTGCGGCACGCCCACCATGTCCAGCAACTCGATCGCCCGCTCGCGTGCCGCCTTGGCATCGAGCCCGAGATGCAGGCGGATGCCTTCGCCGATCTGGTTGCCGATCGTGTAGTACTGGCTAAACGAGGCCATCGGCTCCTGGAACACCAGCCCGATCTCCCGCCCGCGCACCTTGCGCATGGCCTCCGGCGAGAGTTTCAGCAGGTCCACCGGCGCGCCGCCATCGCCGGGCCGCAGCAGGATTTCGCCGCCGGTAACCCGCCCGGGCCGCTCGACAATGCCGAGGATCGACCGCGCGGTCACCGACTTGCCGCAACCGCTTTCGCCGACCACGCCGAGCGTGCGCCCCTCGAACACGTTGAAGCTGACGCCATCGACCGCGCGCACCGTGCCCTCCTGCGCGGTGAAGGAGGTGTGGAGGCCCCGCACAGAAAGGATGGGGTCGGAGAGGATCGGCTCAACCATAGGGGTCCGCCGCGTCACGCAGGCCGTCGCCCAGGAAGTTGAACGCCAATATCACCAGGATCACCGGTACCGCCGCTGACAACAGCCACGGCGCCAGCGCCAGCGACTGGATCGACTGCGCATCCTGCAACAGGATGCCCCACGAGATCGCCGGCGGCCGCAGC
>CAIYPH010000545.1 GCA_903928045.1 uncultured Rhodospirillales bacterium | reverse complement strand
CCTCGGCATCGGCGATGGAGAGCGAGGTGGTGTGCTCGCGGTCCGGGTTGGGCTCGGTAGGCAGCCACTGCTCGGTGAGGCCGACGATCGGCTTGCCGTCACGCACGCGGGCGCGCTGGGCGTCGATATTCTCGTCGGACAGCAGCCAGGCGAGCTTCTCCGGCGCCGGCGTGTTGTGGGCGATGCGCTGGCCGGCGGCGAGGCGGATGGCGCGCCAGACGGTGTCGAGGTGCTCGACGCCGTTGCGCTCCATGGCCGCGAGATTGAAGCCATCGAGGATGCGCATGGTGAGCAGGAACTGGAAGGCCTCAGCCGGCGGCGGCAGGGTATGGACGGTCATGTCGCGGTACTTGGCCTTCGCCGGCTCCTGCCAGCGCGGCTGCACCGCCTCGAGGTCCGCCATGGTGAAGCTGCCGCCGATCTTGGAGAGGTGATCGACCATCTTGCGGCCGAGCGGGCCGCCATAGAGATAGCCGGGGCCGTTGACGGCGATCGCCTCGAGGGTCTCGGCGAGTTCGGGCTGCTTGAGGATGTCGCCCATCTTCATCTTGCCGCGGCCGCGCGTGTAGTTGTGCAGCCAGTCGCCATAGAAGGAGAGGTGCTTCAGCCCGTCGACGGCCTGGTTGATGCCGTCGGTGTTGAATTCGATGATGGGGAACCCGTCACGCGCCAGCGCGATGGCGGGGGCGAAGACCTCGGCGAGGGACTTGCGGCCGTAGCTCTTCACCAGCTCGCACCAGCCGGCGAGGTTGCCGGGGGTGGCGGCGGCGGCGGGGTGGCGGGCGGTTTCCTCGCGATCCTTGAACAGGCCGACGGGGAATTGCGACGGCACCCGGGTGATGTAGTCGAGGCAGCGGATGCGCTGCTCCTTGGCGATGTAGCAGGTCGCCATGCCGAGGCCGGAGAGGCCGGACATGAAGGGTTCGGTGACGTTGAGCGCGGCGGCGGTGGCGGCCGCGGCATCGAAGGCGTTGCCGCCCTGGCTCAGGATGCGGGCGCCGGCGGCGGCGGCCAGCGGGTGGGCGGCAGCGACAATGCCATGGACCGACGAGATCGTCGGGCGTTTTCCGTTCATGATGTTTCCTCCTCGGGCGACGGCAGATCGGCAGCCTGGACGGCATCGGCGCCGGCCGCAAGATGGGCGGCGGCCAAAGCGGCGTCGGGGCGGCGGCGGACATAGGTGAGGGTGCGGCCGGCGTGGCGGAAGGCGGCCATGTATTCGGGATGGAGGTCCGGCACCTGGCCGAGCACGGCGACGGTGCGATCGCCGGCGCGGCGCACCAGCGCCTCGGCCAGCCGGGCGAGCGCGCCGCCGGCATGGCGCATGGCGCGGCGCACCCAGGGATCATCCGCGGCGGCGATGGCGGGGGCGAGCTGGGCCACCGCGTTGCGCCCGCCGCCATAGACGTAGGCGCGATGGGCGTCCCAGTCGGCGCTGCCGATCACCCCATCCACCGCATCGGAGAGTGGGGAGCGGAAGGCCGGATCATCGTCGCGGCATTGCCAGACATGGGCGAGCGCGCCCCGGCCAAAGGCGAAGGCCGAGCCGGCGTCGTCGATCAGCGGACCACGCCCACCGACGCGGACGATGCTGCCATCGGCGGCGATGTGCATGCCGATCGAGCCGGTGCCGGCGTAGACGACATGGCCTTCGCCCGGGCGGAACACCGCATGATAGGCGATCCACAGATCGTCACGAATGGCCACCTCGGCGGGCGGAACGGCGAAGGCGGCGGCGAATATGTCGCGCGCCACGTCGGCGGCCGGGGTGCCGGCGCCGAGGCCGGTGATGCCGGCCAGGATGCCTGCCGGGCGCCCCGGCAGGGCAGCGGCGATGGCGCCGGCGGCATCGCGTGCCCGCGAAACCGCCGCCTCATCGAAGAGGTGGCCGGAGATCGGCGGGCCGGCGCCGCGGGCGAGGCAGGCGCCGGTGCGATCGACCAGCGCCCAGCGCGTGGCCGATCCCCCGGCATCAAGCCCCAACCACGCCATCAGCGCGCCAGCTTCTGCTCCGCTATGGTGGCGAGCAGCGCCGCGCCGTAGGGCGTGCACGCGTCATTGTAGTTATAGGCGGGGTTGTGCAGCTGGGCGCTTTCGCCGTTGCCGACCTGGATATAAGCGCCCGGCACCTTCTCCATCATGAAGGAGAAATCCTCCGAGCCCATGCCCGGCGGCTTGGTGCGATCGACGCCGTCTTCGCCCACCAGCGAGGCCGCCGCATCGGCGATCGCGTCGGTCTGCTCGGCGTCGTTGATGAGGGGGGCGAAGATCACGCGGAAATCGACCTCGGCGGTGGCGCCGAACGCCTCGGCGACGCCCTTGGCGATGCGGGTCATGTTGACCTCCATCAGCTTCATCACGGCGGGGCTGAAGGCCCGCGCGGTGCCGGCGATGGTGGCGGTTTCGGGCACCACGTTATAGGCATCACCGCCGTTGATCTTGGTGACCGAGAGCACCGCGGTATCGGCCGGGGGCACGTTGCGGGCGACGATGGACTGGATCGCGGTGACGATGTGGCTCGCCACCAGCACCGGGTCGATGCCGACCTCGGGCCGCGCGCCATGGGTGCCGCGCCCGGTCACCTTGATGTCGAAGAAGGCGCCGCCGGCCGCCGAGGGGCCCTTGGAGATGGCGAATTTGCCGATATCCATGCCCGGCCGGTTATGCAGGGCGAAAATGGCGTCGCAGGGGAAGCGCTCGGACAGCCCGTCGTTCAGCATGGCGAGCGCGCCGCCGATGCCTTCCTCGCCAGGCTGGAAAATCAGGTTCACCGTGCCGTCGAAATCCGCATCGGCGAGGTAGCGGGCGGCGCCGAGCAGCATGGTGGTGTGCCCGTCATGCCCGCAGGCGTGCATCGTGCCGGCGGCGGTGCTGCGATAGGGCAGATTGGTCTGCTCCTCCATCGGCAGGCAGTCCATATCGGCGCGCAGGCCGATGCGGGTCTTGCCCGAGCCCTTGCGGATCACGCCGACCACGCCGGTGACGCCGACGCCACGATGCACCTCGATGCCCCAGCTTTCGAGCTTCTGGGCGACGATATTGGCGGTGCGGAACTCCTCGAGGCCGAGCTCGGGGTGGGCGTGGAAGTCACGGCGGATTTCGCTCAGCTCATCCGCGAAGGACTGGATTTTTTCGAGTGCGCTCATGGGGGGTCTCCTCGGATGGGTCAGTCGACGGCGCCGCGCGGGAGCTTCTGCTCCACCAGCGTCGCCCAGGCAGCGACGCCGAGCGGGATCGCCGCGTCGTTGAAATCGTAGGATTGGTTGTGCACGGGGGCGGAGTTCTCGCCGTTGCCGATGTTGATGAAGGCGCCCGGGGCGGCCTCCAGCATGAAGCTGAAATCCTCCGACGCCATCACCTGCGGCCCCATCGGGTCAACGTTGGCCGCGCCCGCCACGGTCTCCGCCGCGCCGACCCAGGCCGCCGTCTCGGCGCCGTCATTCACGAGGGGCGCGAACAGGAAGCGGAAATCGACCTCCGCGGTGGCGCCGAAGGCGGCAGCGGTGCCGTTCGCGATGCGCTTCATGTTGCCTTCCAGCAGGTCCATCGTGGAGCGCAGCATCGTCCGCGCCGTACCGCGCAAAAACGCGGTCTGCGGGATGACGTTGAACGCGTCGCCGCCCTCGATGCGGGTGACGCTGAGCACGGCCGTCTGCATCGGCGGCACATTGCGTGAGACAATGGTTTGCAGCGCGGTGTGCATTTGCGCCGCCACCACCACCGGGTCGATGCTGCCCTCCGGACGCGCGCCATGGGCGCCACGGCCGTTGATGGCGATATCGAAGAACGCGCCGCCGGCCATCATGGTGCCCGG
>CAIYPH010000544.1 GCA_903928045.1 uncultured Rhodospirillales bacterium | reverse complement strand
GTCGCTCAGGGTGATTTGAGGAAGGAAGCGCTTCTTTTTTTGAAAAAAATAAGCAAAAAAATTCTACCCCCATGGTGTGTACCACTCCCAACCACCGGGAGAGCCAAGCCAACGGCAACGAAGTCCAAAAAAGTTATTTTGGTACTTTTTGTTCACAAAAAGAACAGCCATCCTTTCACTTCCCCTTAAACACCGGCTTCCTCTTCTCGATAAACGAAGCCGTCGCCTCCTTGAAGTCCTCGCTCGCCTCGGCCTCGCGCTGCATCGCGTCCATGCGGGCCTCGTCGCGTTGTTCGCGTTCGAGGCCGAGCTGGGCGATGAAGTATTTCGAGGCGCGGATGGAGAGCGGCGCGTTGGCCGCCAGCGTCTCGGCATAAGCCACCGTCACCGCCTCCAGCTCATCAGCCTCCACCACCCGGTTGATCAGGCCGATGCGCAGCGCCTCCTCGGTCTTGAGGCGGCGGGCGGAGAACATGATGTCCTTGGCGATGCTTGGGCCGACCAGATCGACCAACTGTTTCAGCCCGTCCGGCGCATAGGCGATGCCGCGCACGGCAGCGGGCACGCTGAACTGCGCGTCCGAGGAAGCGAAGCGCAGATCGGCGTTGAGCGCCATGCCGAGGCCGCCGCCGAGGCAGTAGCCGTGGATCATGGCGATCAGCGGCTTCTCGAGGTCGAGCATCATCCGCCGGAGCTTGCCCGGCGCCTCGCGCGCGATGCGCGCCGCCTCCGGGTCGGCCCGCGTGGTGCCGAAGCTCTTGATGTCGCCGCCCGAGATGAAGGCCCGCGTGCCGGAGCCGCGCATGATCACCACCTTGATCGCGGGGTCGGCCGCGTAGGCGGAGATCACCTCGATGCCGTCCTCCGCCATCCCCGGCGAGAGGGCGTTGAGCTTCTCGGGATTGTCGAAAATCAGCCAGCCGATCGGCCCCTGGGTGCGGGCCTTGATGAGCCCGGAGGTGAGGTTCATGGCGCTCAATCCACCACGGCCTGGTAGGTCAGCACCCGCAGCTCCTGGCGGATCGGGTAGGTGGAACTCGGCAGCAGCTGGGTGAGCATCACCACCGCCATCTCCTCCTTGGGATCGCACCAGAAGGCGGTGCTGGCCGCACCCCCCCAGGCATATTCGCCCGGTGTGCCCATGATCTGGGCGCGGGCGGGGTCGAGCATCACGGAGAAGCCGAGACCGAAGCCGATGCCCTCGTAATTCGCCTCCGAGAAGCGCGGCTTGCCCATCGAGGCCATGTCACCGCCGAGGTGGTTGGCGGTCATCAACTCCACCGTCTTGCGGCCGAGCAGGCGCACGCCATCGAGCGTGCCGCCGTTCAGCATCATCTGGCAGAAGCGCATGTAGTCGCCGGCCGTGGAGACCAGCCCGCCGGCGCCAGAGGGCACGGGCGGGGCCTGGAGATACTGACTGGTGGTGGGGTCATCGAACAGGCGCATGCCGCCCTTGCCGTCCGGGATGTAGTTGGCGGCGAAGCGGGACTGGCTGCCCTCCGGCACGTAGAATCCGGTATCGACCATCCCAAGCGGGCCGGTGACGCGCTCGGCCATGAATTGCGCAAAGGGCATGCCGCCATGGATCTCGACCAGGCGGCCGATGATGTCGGTGGCGATGGAGTAGTTCCAGGCCTTGCCGGGCTGGGCCATCAGCGGCAGGGCACCGGCACGGTCGGTCATCTCGGCGAGAGTGACGGGCTCCTTCGGGCGGCCGCCGACCCAGATGAAATCGATCCCCTTGTTGACGTAGAGCTGGTCGACCGGGTGCGTCACCACGAAGCCGAAGGCGAGGCCGGAGGTGTGGGTCAGCAAATCGCGGTAGGTGATGTCGCGCTCGGCGGGCACGGTATCGTATTTCTGCGCGTTGCCGCCGGTGAGCACCCGCTGGTTGCGCCAGGTCGGCAGCACGCGGGTGATGGGGTCATCGAGCAGGAAATGCCCCTCCTCGTAGAGCATCATCAGCGCCACCGAGGTGAGCGGCTTGGTCATCGAATAGATGCGCACGATGGTGTCGGTGGTCATCGGCGCGCCGGTCTCGACGCTGCGCTTGCCGGTGGTGCGGTGATAGACCGTCTTGCCGCGACGGTTGATCGTCACCGACAGCCCGGGCAGGCGGCCGGAGGCGACCCATTTGTCCATCCAGCCATCCACGCGGGCAAGGCGCGCGCTGGACAGGCCGACATCCTCGGGGCGGGCGGTGATCATGGCGGGTTCCTCCTTGGGTTCGGCAGATGCTGGCCGTGCCGATGGTTGCTGGCAAGAGGGGGCGAGGGAAAGCAAATAGCGCCGCCGCTCACGCGTGCCGCCGGCCCGACGGAAGCCGAGGCGGATGGCGAGCCCGATCGAGGCGGCGTTCTCCGGGTGGATGAAGGCCTCGACCTCCTCGGCCTCGGGCTGGCCGCGCCACCACGCCAGTGCGGCCTCGGCCGCCTCGCGCATGTAGCCTTGGCCCCAGGCGCTTGGGTGGAGGTGGTAGGCGAATTCTGCGATGTGTCCCAGCCGGTTGAAGCCGACGGCGCCGAGGACTGCGCCATCGCGCGCCGTCACCGCCCAGCGAAACCAGCCGCCCGCCGCGGCACCTTCCAGGAACAGCGCGATGATGCGGTCGGTATCGGCCGGGGTTTCGGCGGGAAGCGGGATCGGCCCGGCCGCGTCCTGCGCCGGGCCGGCGTAGCGGCAGACTTCGGGTTCGCGGAACAGCGCGAACATCCCGGCGGAATGGGCGAGGCTCAGCGGTTCCAGCCGCAACCGCGCGGTTGCGAGCGCAGGGATGAGCAGAGCAGTCACGCGTGGTGCCTGGATCGGTGCAGGAAGGAAGCGCTTCTTTTTGAAAAAAGAAGCAGGCCGCGCTCTCGCGGATCGAAGCCGATCCGCTGCCGCTCCCGTCGCCGCTCCGCTTCGCTTCGCATCAGAAGTTTTTTGGTTCTTTTTTTCAAAAAAGAACCGCTTCCTTGCTTCACCGCGACCCAGTACCGATCAACGCATGCCGAATCTTCGCCGACAGGAAGTCGATCACCGCGACGGTGACGAGGATCAGGATGATGATGAACAGCACCTGGTCCCAGTATCCCACCCGGATGCGCTCTGAAATCTGCAACCCGATGCCGCCCGCGCCGACCACGCCGAGGATGGAGGCGCTGCGGGTGTTGCTTTCGACCTGGTAGAGGAACTGCGCCAGCATCACCGGCGCCACCTGTGGCAGCAGGCCGAAGCGCACCCGCAGCGCGGCATTGCCGCCCACTGCGGTGATCGCCTCGGGCTGGCGGGTATCGGCATTCTCGATCGCCTCGGCGAACAGCTTGGCGAGGATCGCGACCTCGGCGGCGGTGATCGCCATCACCCCGGCCAGTGGCCCGAGGCCGACGGCGCGCACGAAGGCAAGCGCCCAGATCAGCTGGTCCATGCCGCGGAATCCGTCGAACACCCGGCGGATGGAGAAATGCGCCAGCGTGTTCACCACCACGTTGCGCGCGCCGAGAAAGCCGAGCGGGATGGCGACGAGCATGGCGACGAAACTGCCGAGGAAGGCCATCGCCACCGATTCCGCGAGGCCGCGCAGGATATCGAGCCATTGCTCGCCCGGGCTCGGCGGGAACATCAGGCGGAGGATTTTGGTGAGGCCACTCACCCCGGCCCAGAGCCGCGCGGGCGTGAGGTCGAACCACACCAGCAGGGTGACGAGCCAGGCCAAGGCCAGCAGCGCCAGCACGGCGCGCATCGCCTTGCGGCCGGGGGAGGCGCCGAAGGCGGCGGGCATGCGCGCCTTGAGGGCTGCGATCTCGGCGGGGGCGACGCTCATGTAAGGCACCGAAGGTGTTCTTTTTGTGAACAAAAAGAACCAAAAAAACTTTCTGTTCCATCCATGCCGTTGGCGTACGCTCTCGGGATGGTTGCGGGCGGTACATAACAAGCGGATAAAAGTTTTTTGCTCTTTTTTTTCAAAAAAGGAGCGCTGCCCTCCCCCGCCCTCATGCGATCCGCCCGATCGCCCAGGTCCGCAGCCGCTCCGAGACGATGTCGATCAGCGCGACGGTGAGGATGATCAGCACGATGATGGCGCCGATCTCGTCATAGTAGTTCTTGGCGATCACCAGGTACAGCTCCTGCCCGATCCCTCCGGCGCCGACGAAGCCGATCACGGTGGAGCCGCGCACATTTACCTCGAAGCGCAGCAGGAGGTAGGAGAGGAAATTCGGCATCACCTGTGGCAGGATGGCGAAGCGCACCCCGTGCAGCCAGGTGCCGCCGGCGGCGCGCACGCCGTCCCACGGCCGCATGTCGGCGTTCTCCACCACCTCGGCGAACAGCTTTCCGAGCGCGCCGGTGGTGTGCAGCGCGATGGCGAATATGCCGGCGGGCGGGCCGACGCCGAGCGCATAGACCAGGATCAGCGCGTAGACGATGTCGGGCACCGTGCGGAACAGCTCCAGCACGCGGCGGCAGATCACGTAGGTGGCACGGTTCGGCGCCAGATTGGCCGAGGCGGCGAAACACGCGCAGAAGGCGGCCACCGCGCCGAGCAGCGTCGCCAGCGCGGCGATCTGCGTGGTCTCGAAAAGCATCCAGCCCCAGGAATCCAACCGGTAGAACCAGTAGGCGATGGAGCCGGCCTGCTTCGGCCCGGCGAAGAGATGCTCCCAGGTGAAGGGCGGCACCAGCTTGCCGAAATAGACACCGACCTGCGGCAGCCCGCGCGCCAAGGTCTCGGGAAACACCTCGGAGACCCAGGCGGAGACGGCGATGCAGGCGAGCAGCACGGCGCCATAGGCGAGCGTCGCGGTGCGGCGCGAACGGCGCCGGGCCTGATAGCCCAGCTCTACGCCGGCGAGCGTGCTGGTCATGGCGTGGGGTGCGGGGAGAAGGAAGAAAGCGGTTCTTTTTTGGAAAAAAGAACCAAAAAACTTTTAACCATTGGCGTCGTGCTTTCCATGGAGGGCGCGATGCCAAGCGGATAAAAAGCTTTTGCTTCTTTTTTCAAAAAGAAGCCCTTCCTTCTCACGGCTTCCGACGCTGTGCCGCCTCGGCCTGGAGCATGTCGACGAACACCTGGTAGTCCGCGTGCTTCACCGGCACCCAGTCGCTGGACGAGCCCATGTCCATCGAATGGAAGATGTCGGGATTGGTGCGGGGGATGGCGCGGTGCAGGGCGAGCATGTCGGCCTGGAACTCCGCGGGCGTATCGCCACGCACGGCGAGCGGGCCGTTCACGATCGGGCGGGACTTCCAGATGATGCGGAGGTCCTTCATCGCGAGCAGCTTCTTCTCGACCATGATGCGCAGCGCGCCGCGGGTGTAGCCCTCGTTGACGTCGCCGATGCCGGACGCCCAGGTGACGCCGGCGTCGTACTGCTTGTTCAGCACCGCCACCACCGCCTGCTCATGCCCGCCGCCGAAGCCGGTGCGGCCGAAATACTTGCCGGGCTCGGGGTCGATCCCCATGGCGCGGAACTCGGAGCGCGGGATGAGGTAGCCGGAGGCGGAGTTGGGGTCGGCCCAGGCGAGCGACTTGCCCTTGAGCTGCTCGATCGAGGTGATGCCCGAATCGGCGCGCACATAGGCCACCGCGACGTAGGAGATCGAGCCGTCCTTCTCCTGGCTGGTGGTGAGCGGCACGATGTTGCCTTTGCTCTCGATCCAGGCCGCGGCATAGCTCGCCGGCGACATGTAGGAGAGATCGACCTGGCCGGCGGCGAAGGCCTGGATCACGCCGGCATAGTCGGAGGCCATGAGCAGCTTGGTCGGCACATCGAAGGTGCTTTCGATCAGCTTCTTGTAGCCATCCACGCGTTGCAGCCGGTCGGCGTCGTTCTCGCCGCCGAGCAGGCCAATGCGCACCACCGGCACCTTGGCGGCCCAGGCGCGCTTGCCGGGCTTGGGCAATTCGCGGGTGTCCTGCGCCATCGCGGCGGTGGCAAATGAAGTTGCGGCGGCAGTCGCGAGGAGATGTCGGCGGGTGAGCATGGCGGGCCCTTTCGCTGCGTTCAGCCAGAGCCTCGCATTATGACAGTTTTATATCAGTCGCCAACCATGCGCCGCGAAGGATAGGTGGAGGCGCTAAACGTTGGCCAGCACGGCCGCGCAAATCCGGTCCACGTCCTGATCGGTGAGATCGGGATGGATCGGCAGCGCCATGATGCGGGTGGCGAGGTCCTCGCTCACCGGCAGGGCGGCGCCGTCATGCGTGGGCTGGTAGGCCGGCTGATGGTGCAGAGGTTTGGGGTAGTAGATCGCCGAGGGCACGCCGACGGATTTCAGCCCGGCCTGCATGCGGTCCCGCGCGGCGCTGTCCGGCAGCAGAATGGCGTAGATCGCCCAGGCGCTGGTGCTGTCCGGCACGCGCACCGGCGTCATCACCGCATTGCCGAGCCGGCGGTCATAGGTCTGGGCGATGCGTTCGCGCGCCTTCAGCTCGTCGGGGAAAACGGTGAGTTTGGAGAGCAGAACGGCGGCCTGCATGGTGTCCATCCGCCCGTTCATGCCCGTCCGCAGCACTTCGTAGCGCGTCTTGCCCTCGCCATGGGTGCGCAGTGACCGGTAGAGGTCCGCCTTCTCGGCGGATTGGGTGAACAGCGCGCCGCCGTCGCCATAGGCGCCGAGCGATTTCGAGGGGAAGAAACTGGCGATCGTGGCATCCGCCTGGGTGCCGAGCATGCGGCCGTGGTGGCTGGCGCCGTAGCTCTGGGCGCAATCGTCGAGCGTGAACAGCCCCTCGCGGGCCGCGATGGCGGAGATTGCCGGCCAGTCCGCGGGCTGGCCGAAGAGATCGACGCCGATCACCATTTTCGGCGTCAGCTTGCCGGCGGCGCGCACTTCGGCGATGCGGTGGGCGAGGTGGTCGGGGTTGATCTGGAAGGTGCGGGGATCGACGTCGACGAACACCGGGGTGGCGCCGAGCACCAGCGGCACCTCGGCGGTGGCGGTGTAGGTGAAGGCGGGGAGGAACACCGCGTCGCCCGGCCCGATGCCCTCGGCCATCATGGCGATCTGCAGCGCGTCGGTGCCGGACGAGATCGTCACGCAATGCGCCGCGCCGCAGAATTCCGCCAAAGCGGTTTCCAGCTCGGCCACTTCCGGCCCGAGGATGAACTGGCAGTGCTCCAGCACCCTATCGATCCGCGCCCGCAGATCGGCCGCGATGCGGCGCTGCTGGGCCTTGAGGTCGAGGAAGGGGATGGGGGCGTCGGTCATGCGGAAGTTCCTTCAGGCGCGCGCCGCGCCGATGCTGCCATCCGCGTTATGCGCGAATTCGGGCACCATTCGGGCAAGCTGGGCCAAAGCCAGTTTGGTCTGCCCGGCATGGCAGGAATTGGCGAGTTCGTCGATTGCGCGGCCGACCAAAGCGGGGTCGGACGTGCGGGGAGTGGCCATCAGCAGGCCGGGGTAGCGGGTGGGGGAGGGGGGTTCCTTGCCGTGGAACATCTCCTCGAACAGCTTCTCGCCCGGCCGCAGACCCGTGAAGCGCACCTCGACGTCGATATCCGGCCGCAGCCCGGCGAGGCGGATCATCTGGCGGGCGAGATCGACGATCTTTACCGGCTCGCCCATGTCGAGCACGAAAATGCCGCCTTCGTCGGTGGCCTCGGTGGTGCCAACCACGGAGGCCTGAAGCACCAGGCCGACCGCCTCGCGCACGGTCATGAAGTAGCGCTGCATGTCCGGGTGGGTGACGGTGAGCGGGCCGCCGCGGGCGAGCTGGCGCTGGAAGAGCGGCACGACCGAGCCGGTGGAGCCCAGCACATTGCCGAAGCGGACGGTCACGCAGCGCATCCCCCCATTCGCGCGGGCCTGGATGTCGAGCGCCTGGCAGTACATCTCCGCCATGCGCTTGGAGGCGCCCATCACGCTGGTCGGGTTCACCGCCTTGTCGGTGGAGATCACCACCATCGCCGTCGCGCCATTGGCCCGCGCCGCGTCGGCCACCGCGCGGGTGCCGATGACGTTGGTGAGCAGGCCCTCGAGCGGGTTGGATTCGACGATCGGCACGTGCTTGAGGGCGGCCGCGTGGAAGACGAGATCGGGCCGCAGCTCGGCGAACACCGCCCCGATGCGCGGGATGTCCCGCACATCGGCGATCAGCGCGCGGCGGGGGACATTGGGGAAGCTCTCGGCCAGTTCGAGGTCGATCTGCCACAGCGCGTATTCGCTGATGTCGAGCAGCACCAAGAGGTCCGGCCCGAGGGCAGCGACCTGGCGGACCAGCTCGGAGCCGATCGAGCCGCCGGCGCCGGTGACCATCACGCGCTGGCCCTGGATCATCCGCGCCATCCCCGCGCGGTCGAGCGGAACCTGGGCGCGGTTCAGCAGGTCCTCGATGGCGACGGGCTTGAGGTCGACGCTGTTGGTCCCGGCCGGGTCGAGCGCGGTGGGGCGGGGGGCGCGGAAGACGCGCATTCCCTCGCGATCGGCAACCTCCATCAGCTCGGCGAGGCGGGTGCCGGGGATGTCGGCGTCGGTCACCACCAGCGAGGCGGGCAGCCGCTGCTCGGCGCGCAGCCGGGCGAGCACGCTGGCCGCGTCATCGATGCCGCCGAGGATCGCGTGGCCGTTGATGCGCCGCCCCGTCTGGCCGCGGCCGAGCGAGAGCAGGCCGGCGACCACCCAGGGCGCGGCTCGGTCGGCGGCGAGCGCGCGGAGGAAAATATCGGCCCCCTCGCCGGCGCCGATCAGCAGCACCGACTGGGCCTCCCCCTCGCGGGTTGGGTTCTCGCGCATCAGGCGGTAGCCGATCCGCGGCAGACTCAGCAGCACCATCAGCACCAAAGCATGGATGGCGGGAAACGCCAGCGTGACCGGCAATACCCCGGCCTCGTGCAGCACCACGGGGAACAAGGCGGCCGCGGCGATACTCGCGGCCGCGACGCCCAACAAGTCTCCCACCCCCGCGAAACGCCAGTACTGCACCGAGAGCCGGAAGGGGATGCCGGCCAGCAGCAAGGCGGCCGCGCCCCAGGGAATCGCCCAGAGCGGCTGGAACGGGTCGCCGTCCGGCGCGGCCATGAACTGCGCCAAAGGCACGGCGGCGCCCGCCAACAGCCCGTCCAGGCCGGCGTTCAACAGGATTCGCGTGGGGGCGCGAGAGATACGCATCGGCCCCGCTATACGCCACTCGCCGCGCCGGGGTAAGCAGGCGGGATGACGATGCTCGCCTTCCTGCGCCACATGCTGTTCTGCGCCGGCCTCGCTATGGTCTCGGCGATCACCGTGCGCGCGATGATCACGGCGCGGGTGATGGACATCCCCAATGCCCGCAGCGCCCACCGCAACCCGACCCCGCGGGGCGGCGGGGTGGGGATCGTGGTGGCCTTCATGCTCGGCATCGCCGTGCTGTATGGCACCGCGACCTTCTCGCGCATCGCCGACCCGTATTTCCGCGGCGTCATCCTCGCCGCCGCCTCGATCGCGGTGGTGAGCTTCATTGACGATATTCGCGACTGGCCCTTCGCCATCAAGCTCGGCGCCCAGGTTCTGGCGGCACTGGCGGCAATCGGCAGCGGGTTGTGGATCCACGTCTTCAACCTCCCATTGCTTGGCGCCGTCGATGTCGGCTGGTTCGGCGTCCCGTTGACGCTGGTCTGGATCCTGTTCGCCACCAACGCGATGAACTTCATCGACGGGCTCAACGG
>CAIYPH010000543.1 GCA_903928045.1 uncultured Rhodospirillales bacterium | reverse complement strand
CGCCACCACGCCAGCAGCAAAACGTGCGTATCAACCGGCAGGCGATCCACCTAACGGAACCGAAACGCTGTAGCGAGAAACCGAGCCACTTCTCTCGGGCTGATTGCTGAGAGTCTCGATTTCGTCACCAGTCTGCAGATCGGGGACCCGCTGCCGGATGAAGTGATCACCGGGGCGGCGAGCTGGCAGCCTACCGCGGCGCATCGGCTGGCCGCGGCGACGCGACTCCGTTTGCAACTGCTCGGCTGGCTCGATCCCGAGGCGGCGCGGGCGAATGTCCGGGCTGGGGACATCGGGGTGCGGATCGAGACTGATCCGGTGCTGAAGGCCAAGGTGCAGGCGGCGTTTCGCGAGGCGGCGGTGGCGCTTGAGGTGGCGGATAGTGATGCGGTGGTGGCGCTGGTTGAGCGGCTGTCCGAGGAGCTGGCGTATATCGAGGCGTTGCGGGACCGTTTGCTGGCGCGCGTGCTCGAGCTCGGCGGGCGGCTCGCGGGGATCGGCCGGGGGTTCAATCGCAAGGACGCCAAGCGGCGCGAGACCTTGACCCAGGTGCAGCGGCTGATGCTGCGGGCGACCGGGGAGTTCAGCGCGCGGTTCGAGGAGATCGACGCGCAGACCGGGGAGGTGATCGCAACCTTGCGCAATGCGGACAGCCAGACCGCTTTCATCCGCTCCAACCGCGATGTGTTGTACCGAAATCTGCGGGCGTGGGAGCCGTTGCTGGAGCGGTGGGCGGAGGCAGCGTCGGATTTTGAGGCGGATGTCTGGCCGCTGATGACCGACACGTATCAGTTCCTCGCGCGGCGGTATTTGCCGGTGAGTGAATGGCCGAATTTCAATTCGCTGCGGCAGGGTGGGGTTCGCAAGCCGATGAATGCGATGGCCTGGTAGTCGCGCGGGGGCTTTCTCCGCCGGCGGGGGCGCCGCATCATCGGCGCAATTCAGCGGAGGGCGTGCGATGGCGGAGGCTGTGATGACCGGGTTCGCGGCGCTTGCGGCCGAGTTTGCGGCGGCGTTGCCCGGGGGTGATGACGGGGCGCATGACATGGCGCATATCGGGCGGGTCTGGGCCAATGCGCGGCGGATCGCGGCCGAGGAGGGCGGCGATGACGCGGTGCTGGCGGCGGCGGTGTTGTTGCATGACTGCGTGCATGTCGAGAAATCCTCCCCGCTGCGGGGGCAGGCTTCGCGGTTGGCGGCGGAGAAGGCGGCGGGGGTGCTGGCGGGGCGGGGGTGGGGGGCGGAGCGGATTGCGCGGGTTTCGCATGCCATTGAATCGCATAGTTTTTCCGCGGGGATTGCACCGCAGACGCTGGAGGCGAGGATTTTGCAGGATGCCGACCGGTTGGACGCGATCGGGTGTATCGGGATTGCCAGGTGTTTCTATACGGCGGGGCGGATGGGCTCGGCGTTGTATCATGCGGGGGACCCGGCGGCGGTGGATCGGCCGCTCGATGACCGGGCCTATGCGCTGGATCATTTCCGGGCGAAGTTGCTGACATTGGCGGATGGGTTCCAGACGGCGACCGGGGCGCGGCTGGCGGGGGAGCGGACGCGGGTGCTGGAGGATTTTGTGGCGGCGTTCGAGGATGAGATTTCCTGAGTTTTGCTGATTTATTCTGATATAGGAACAATAAGGACGTGCTGAAGCGGCAGGGCTGGGGGGGCAAATTTTTGAAATGCCGGTCGGCGCGGGGCGATGTGGGCGGATTTGAGGGCGCGCGTGGGTACGCGCGGGGGGAAAACTTGGGCGCGCCGGGCGGATTCGTGGCGGCGCATGGCAGGGGCCGGCGCGGCGCGGCGGGGGGATCGGCGGAGTCCGGGCGTGCGGGCGCGCTGGGTGCGGCGGCGGGTCGATCGCGGCGGCGCAATGGGGTCGGGGGCGGGGGTGAGGGTGCCGGCCTGGGCTTGGGCCATGAGGTGTTCGAGGCGGGCCATGACGCGGTTGAAATAGGCTTCGAACAGGCGCGCGAGAGGGCTCTCGCCCGGGCGCAGGCCGAGGGCGGCGCGCAGGGCGGCGAAGAGCAGACCGAAGCTTGAAGTGAACAATGACATTAATGCGCTTATAAATAACTTTTTTGCGGCTTGCAAGGAAAAATTGCAGCCGACGCGAAAATTTTGTCCTGTAGGGGCAGTGAGCCAGGGAGTGGAGCGATGTCGATAGGTGGCGGGTGCCAATGTGGCGCCATCCGGTTTGAGATTACGGGGGCGTTGATGGGGGTAGGGAATTGCCACTGCAATGCCTGCCGCAAGGCGCAGGGGGCGGCGTTTCGGACGCGGGCGCGGGTGCGGAAGATGGATTTCCGGTGGGTTTCGGGGGAGGGGGAGCTGCGCAGCCATGCGTCCTCG
>CAIYPH010000542.1 GCA_903928045.1 uncultured Rhodospirillales bacterium | reverse complement strand
TGGGGGAATATAGGGGATTGCACGCCGAGAAGCAAGGTAATAAATCGTTATAAAAATATAAATTCCTATATATTGCGCTCGGTGATGTTGCCCGCCGCTATGGCCCCCAGGTGATCAGCGTGCCGCCATGGCCGTCGGTGGCGAAGGCGAGGGGGAGGCTGGCGAGGCCGGTGTGGTCGAAGGCGAGGGAGGCGGTGGTTGCGCCGAACTTGAGGGTGACGTGTTCGAGGATCGTGCTGTCGATCGTGGTGGTGATCGTGGTGGAGGCGTAGGGCAGGCCTTCGAGGTCGATGCTGTCACCGGCGGCGAGGCCGGAGATGAGGCTGCTGGTGGCGGCGGGGGCATGGAGGTCGGCGGTTGCGTTGGCGCCGTTGAACTGGAGTTTTGCGGCCGTGAGGGCGCCGGTGATGGCGAAGAGGGCGCCGGATTCGAGCCGGACGAGGCCGGCGCCGCTCACCGCGCCGGGGATGGCGAGCGTGGCGCCGGCGGTGATGGCGAGGGTGCCTTCGGTATCGATGCCGGCGACGGCGGCCAGGGTGCCGCTGGCCGCGAGTTGCTGCCCGGCGGCGATCAGCAAACCGCCGAGCGGGGCGGAGGTGACGGTGCCGCCGATGGCGACGCGGCCGGTGGCGGCAATGGCGAAGGTTCCGCCGATGGCGAGGGATCGGCTGAACGACCAGTTGCCGGTGGCGGTGAGGCGCCCCGCGGCGCCGATGAGCACGCTGTTGGTATTGGTGAAGTTTTCGGTGCCGCCGGACCAGGTCGCGCCGGGATCGACGGCGATGGTCTCGATGCCGCGGGCGGTGAGGGGATCGAGGGTTCCGGGCGTGCTGTCATTGGCCAGGCGCAGGGCGTCGTTGGGCCCGTTGCCGACCAGGTTGAGCGCACCGCCGCCGGCCAGATGGCTGCCGGCGTGCGCGATCAGCGTGTTGGCGCCGGTGCTGTTGAACACCACGGTAGCCGCCGTTCCGGTATTGCCGATGGACCCGTAATTGTCGATCGTCAGCCCCGCCGTGCCGCTGTCGATGATGCCGTTTGGCATGCGTGTCCCCACCGCGGCGGCGAGGATGGTGGCGCCGGGCAGGTTGCTGATGGTGCCGCCGCCGGAGACCTGGACGGCGCCAAGGATGGTGCCGGAATTGCTGATCTGGGTGGCGCCGGCGATGATGGCGTTGATGGCGAGGCCGCCGATGAGGCCTGAAGCGGCGTTGTCGAGCATGAGGCCGGCGGCGGCGATGGCGGTGCTCGGCGCGTCGATGGAGCCGGTATTGTTGACGACCAGGATTCCGGCGGTGTCCTGGATGCCGGTGGTGCCGCCGGTGATGCGGGCGGTGGTGTTGCCGATTCCGTTGTTGATGAGGGCGTTACCGGCGGCGAGGATCGCGGTGCCGGCGGAGAGGACGACGCCATAATTGCCGGCCATGTCGCTCGCTTGCAGGACAATGCCGGCGGTGTGACCGCTGATTGTGCCGGCGTTGAATATGCTCGACAGGCTGCCGCCTTGCAGGTTCACGCCGGCGGCGCCGTCGCCGGTGATGGCGGCGCTATTGGAGAGGGTGAAGCCAATCGCGTTGGTGACATGCACGCCATCGGTGTGGCCTTCGATGAGCGCGCCGGGTGTTGCGTTGGTGAGGCGGGTCGCGCCGCTGCCGAGATTGGCGCCGGCGGTGCCGCCCTTGATGGTGCCGCGGTTGTTGATGGCGCCGCCACCGATGCTGACGCCGGCGCCGCCGGCGCCGCTGGTGGCGGCGATGAAACCCTGGTTGGTCACCGTGCCGTGGGCGCCGATGAATACGCCGTTGCTGCCGCCGGCGATCGTGCCGATGTTGGTGACGGTGGAATCGCCGCCCGCCTGCACCTCGACGGCGCGGTATGTGCCCGAGACGGCGCCGCGGTTGGTGATGACGAGCTTGGCTTCCGCCTGGCTGTAGATGCCGTCATGCGCGCCGTGGATGGTGCCGGCATTGGCGATGTTGGCGAGGTTGCCCTGGCGGAGATCGATGCCGGCGAGGGTGTTGCCGAGGATGTTGCCCTGGTTCGACAGGGTGAAGCTGGTGCTGGAGTCCGCGCGCACGCCGTCGGTATGACCGGTGATCAGCGCGGTGGTGCCGAAGTTGGTGAGGACGGCGGCGCCGCCGAGGATGACGCCGTCAGCACCGCCGATGATGGTGCCGGTGTTGTGCACGGCGCCGGAGGCGAGCGAGACGGCATGACCGGTGCTTGCGGAGATGCGGCCGGAATTGCCGAGGGTTCCGCTGCCGCCGATGAAGACGCCGTTGGCGGGGCCGCTGATCGAGCCGATGTTGGTCACCGTGGCGCCGGCGCTGCCGGGGATGTCGATGCCGCGGTAGGTGGCGCCGCCGATGCTGCCTTGGTTGAGGATGAAGACATCGGCGGTGTTGGTGGCGAGAATGCCGTCATGGCCGCCGGCGACCACGGCATAGGTCCCGAGGTTGCGGACGGTGCCGCCGTTGGCGATGGCGAGACCGTTGGCGGCTTTGCCCTTGATGGTGCCGAAATTGACGATATTGCCGCCGGCGCCGCCGCCGAATTGCGCGCCGCCGCCAGGGCCCGAGACGGTCGCCCCGGTGTAGGTGGGGTTGCCATTGAGCAGGAGGCCGCCATCGGCCAGCGCGATGCCGTAGCCGGGTGCTGCGATGCTGCCTTGGTTTTTGATTTTCCAGGGATTGGTCGCCGCACCGGAGATGCCGCCGAGGGCGGCGCCGTAGCTGGTGACGATGGCGTAGGCAGCGGGGTCCTGGATTGCGGTGGTGAGAATGACCGGGGTGGTGATGGTGGTGGTGATCTGGACTTGAGTGGTCATGGTTACCGGTTTTCCCCTTCGACCGGCGCGCCGGTTGATGGCTTGCGATTAGGCGTTCATTAACCCGGCGGGGGATCGTGTCCCCAGACGTGGTGTAAGAGCTACGGCTCCTTCGCGTTCTCCGGCGGCT
>CAIYPH010000541.1 GCA_903928045.1 uncultured Rhodospirillales bacterium | reverse complement strand
CTTCATCGCCTTGGCCTTGTTCTTGTGCTGGCTTTTCTCCTCCTGCATCGTCACCACGATGCCGGACGGCAAATGGGTGATGCGCACCGCCGACTCGGTTTTGTTGACGTGCTGGCCGCCGGCGCCCTGCGCGCGGTAGACGTCGATCCGAAGGTCACTCTCGTTGATCTGCACATCCACCTCCTCGGCCTCGGGCAGCACCGCCACCGTCACCGTCGAGGTATGAATGCGGCCCTGGCTCTCCGTCGCCGGCACGCGCTGCACGCGATGCACGCCCGATTCGTATTTGAGGCGGGCGAACACGTTGCGGCCGTTGATCTCGGCCATCGCGTTCTTGATGCCGCCGAGGCCGGTATCGTCGAAGTCCATCACCTCGAAGCGCCAGCCCTGGAGGCCCGCGTATTTCTGGTAGGCGGCGAACAGCTCGGCGGCGAACAGCCCGGCCTCATCGCCTCCGGCGGCGGGACGGATTTCCAGGATCGCCGAGCGGGCATCGGCCTCGTCCTTGGGCAGCAAGGCGAGGCGGATGGCGTGGGTAAGTTCGGGGATGCGGGATTTGAGCTCGGCGAGTTCGGCCTCGGCGAGATCGCGCATCTCGGGCTCGGCCAGCATCGCCTCGGCCTCGTCCCGGGCGCGTTCGGCGGCGCGCAGCTCCTCGATCGCCGCCACGATAGGGTCGAGCTCCGCGAGTTCGCGCGAGGCCTTGACGAAGGCCTCCCCGGTCGCGCCCTCCGACAGCAGGGCGTTGAGTTCGGCGGCGCGGTCGACGAGGCGGTCGAGTTTCTCGGCTAGGCTCATTTCAGGTGCTGGACGAGCCCGGCGATGGCGACCTCGGACTGGGCGCCGGTCACGAGATCCTTCACCTGGGCCACGCCCTTGGCAATTTCGCTCTCACCGAGGATCACCGCCGCGCGGGCGCCGGTCTTGTTGGCGCGCTCCATGCGGCGCTTGACGTTGCCGCGGAAGCCGATCTCGGCGCGGATGCCGCCATGGCGGAGCGCCTGGACCACATCGAGCGCGGCCCCCTCGGCGGCATCGCCGACGGGGATCACCACCACGGAAGCGGGCGGGGTTGGCGGGTTCTGCATCAGCATCGCCAGCCGCTCAACGCCGGCGGCCCAGCCGATGCAGGGCGTATGCGGCCCGCCCATCTCCTCCACCAGCCCGTCATACCGCCCGCCGCCCATCACCGTGCCTTGGGAACCCAGGCGGGTGGTGACGAATTCGAAGGCGGTGTGGCTGTAATAATCGAGCCCACGGACGATGCGGGGGTTGCGGATGAAGGGCACGCCGAAGCGGGTCAGCAATTCCTGCAGCTTGGCGAAGAAGGCGGCGGCCGCCTCGGTGAGGTAGGGGTCGATGGTGGGCGCCCCGGCGACGATGGCCTTGTCGCCCTCGTCCTTGCTATCGACCACGCGCAGCGGGTTGCGCTCCAGGCGGGTGACGCTGTCTTCGGAGAGCTTGGCCTTGTGGTCGGTGAAATAGGCGATGAGGGCGGCGCGATAGGCGTCGCGGCTTTCCTTGTCGCCGAGCGTGTTGAGCTCCAGCACGGTGTCCTGCGAGACGCCGAGCTCCTTCAGGATGTTCCAGCCGCAGGCGATCACCTCGGCATCGGCCAGCGGCTCGGCGCTGCCGAGCACCTCGATGTCGATCTGGTGGAACTGCCGGTAGCGCCCCTTTTGCGGCCGCTCGTAGCGGAACATCGGCCCGGCGTAGAACACTTTCTGCGGCAGGGACTGGGTGAGCCCGTTGGTCACCAGCGCCCGGCAGACGCCGGCGGTGGCCTCGGGCCGCAAAGTGAGGCTTTCACCGCCGCGATCGGAGAAGGTGTACATCTCCTTCATCACCACGTCAGACGTATCGCCGAGGCCGCGGGCGAAAACGCGGGTATCCTCGAAAATCGGCGTCGACCACTCGTCATAGCCATAGGTGGCGGCGACGCGGCGGGCGGTCTCGATCACATGGAAATGCCGCCGCGCATCCTCGCCGATGAGGTCGCGGGTGCCGCGGACGGGTTGGAGGTCGATGCTCACTCTGCGGCTTCCTTCGCGCGGCGCTTCTCGGCTTCGAGCGCGGCCGCCCGGGTTTCGACCATCTCGACGATGTGCTCCACCATGCTCTGGCCATGCACGGTATGGTCGGTCTTGCCGGACATATAGACCATATGGCGGCCCGACCCGCCGCCGGTGACGCCGAAATCCGTCATCAGCGCCTCGCCGGGGCCGTTCACCACGCAGCCGATGATGGAGAGCGAAATCGGCTGCTCGATATGGGCCAGCCGCTCCTCCAGGATCGACACGGTCTCGATCACGTTGAAGCCCTGCCGCGCGCAGGAGGGGCAGGAGATGATCTTCACCCCGCGATGGCGCAGGCCGAGGGATTTCAGCATCTCCCAGCCGACATGCACCTCCTCCTCCGGCTCCGCCGACAGCGAGACCCGCAGCGTGTCGCCAATACCGGCCCACAACAGGTTACCGAGCCCGATCGCGGACTTCACCGTCCCGGTCCGCTTGCCGCCGGCCTCGGTGATGCCGATGTGCAGCGGGTGGTCGCAGACCTCGGCGAGTTGGGTATAGGCGGCCACCGCGAGGAACACGTCGGACGCCTTCACGCTGATCTTGAACTCGTGAAAATCATGGTCCTGCAGGATTTTCGCGTGCTCCAGCGCGCTTTCCACCAGCGCCTCGGGGTTGGGCTCGCCGTATTTCTCCAGCAGATGCTTCTCGAGCGAGCCGGCGTTGACGCCGATGCGCATGGAGCAGTTATGGTCGCGCGCCGCCTTGATCACCTCGCGCACCCGCTCCGGCGAGCCAATATTGCCCGGATTGATGCGCAGGCAGGCCGCCCCGCTCTGCGCCGCCTCGATGGCCCGCTTATAGTGAAAATGGATGTCCGCCACGATCGGCACCTTGGACTGGCGCACGATCTCCTTCAGCGCCAGCGCGCTTTCCTGGTCCGGGCAGGAGACGCGGACAATATCCACCCCGGCTGCCTCGGCCCGCCGGATTTGCGCGACCGTGCCGGCCGCCGCGGTCGTGGCCACCACCCCGGCCCGGGCCGCGCCGCGCGCG
>CAIYPH010000540.1 GCA_903928045.1 uncultured Rhodospirillales bacterium | reverse complement strand
TGAACAAAAAGAACCAAAAAGACTTTCTGTTCCATCCATGCCGTTGGCGTACCCTCCGCGGATAATACCGAGCGGTACCAACCAGGCGGTCAAAAGTTTTTTGCTTCTTTTTTTCAAAAAAGAAGCGCTTCCTTCCCTTCTCACTCCACGAGGCAAACCATGGGCCTAGCAGCAGGACCGGAACGCCAGACCGGCAAAATGGTCATCTCCAACATCGGCCTCATGCTCTCCGGAGACCTCGCCGCCCCCATCCTCGACGCCGACACCATCGTCGCCGAAGCCGGCCGCATCACCGCGGTCGGCCGCGCCAAGAACGTCGATACCTCAGGCGCCACCCAACACATCGACGCCCATGGCTGCGCCCTCGCCCCCGGCCTCATCGACAGCCACGTCCACCCCGTCTTCGGCGACTGGACGCCCCGCCAAGGCCAGTTCGGCTGGATCGACTCCTGCCTCAACGGCGGCATCACCACCATGATTTCCGCCGGCGAAGTCCACCTCCCCGGCCGCCCCCGCGACATCATCGGCGTCAAGGCCCTCGCCATCACCGCCCAACGCGCCTACCACAACTTCCGGCCAGGCGGCGTCAAGGTCCTCGGCGGCGCCCCGGTCATCGAGAAAGGCATGGTCGAAAGCGACTTCGCCGAACTCGCCGCCGCCGGCGTCTCCCTCCTCGGCGAAGTCGGCCTCGGCACCGTCAAGGCCGGCTACGAGGCGAAGGAAATGGTCGCCTGGGCCCGTAAATACGGCATCCAATCCACCATCCACACCGGCGGCCCCTCCGTCCCCGGCTCCGGATACATCGACGCCGACACCGTGCTGGAAGCCGACGCCGACATCATCGGCCACATCAACGGCGGCCACACCGCACTCCCGCTGCGCCAGATCCGCTGCCTCTGCGAAGGCTGCGGCCGCGGCATCGAGATCGTCCATAACGGCAACGAACTCGCCGGCCTCACCGCGCTCCGCTTCGCCCGCGAACTCGGCCAGCTCAACCGCGTCATCCTCGGCACCGACAGCCCCGCCGGCTCCGGCGTGCAACCCCTCGGCATCCTCCGCATGATCGCGCTCATGTCCTCCCTCGGAGACCTCCCGGCCGAACAAGCCTTCTGCCTCGCCACCGGCAACACGGCGCGCATGCGCAAACTCGATTGCGGCCTCATCGAACCAGGCCGCGCCGCCGACTTCATGCTGATGGACCGCGCCCAACACTCCGCCGGCGCCAACCTCCTCGAATCCGTCCAAATGGGAGACCTCCCCGGCATCGGCATGGTCATCATCGACGGCATCATCCGCTGCACCCGCAGCCGCAATACCCCACCAGCGGATCGTGTACCTGAGATACGCGTGGGTGTTTGATCGAAGAAGGCCGGAAGCATGTTCTTTTTGTGAACAAAAAGAACCAAAAAAACTTTCTGTTCCATCCATGCCGTTGGCGTACACACCGCGGATAGGTCGGAGCGGTACGCACTAAAGGAAGAAAAGTTTTTTGCTTCTTTTTTTCAAAAAAGAGGCGCTTCCTTACTTTTCTCCTCCATTATCCTACTGCATATCAACCGAGCAATGCTGATGATGTTCGGTGCCAAACTACCTACAAGAGCCAGTCCACCGGCACATCCAACGCTTGCGCGAGCTTCACGATGGTCTCGGGTGCCCCCGTGCGGCGCCCGTTTTCCAGGTCGGACAGATAGCCCTGACCGATATCCGTTTTCGAAGCCAAGTGAAGTTGCGTCACATCGCGCCAGCGTCGAATGGCCTTCAATCGACTGTCCCCGCGAAGCATCGCCGCGCTGACCTCCGGTGGCAGCACGATGCCTCCCGCAGCCAATTCGGCCTTCCGTGCGTCATAGATTGCGGCGTCGTCGGCATCCTCGGCCCCGTCGCTGGCCCGTTCGACGAGCGCCTCATATTCAGCCCGCGGTAGTACCACCAACTCTTCGCCACTCGGCGTCCGAATGATCTGTGGCACGCTCATGGCACTAGCTCCTCTTGTACGTGGTCGTGGCCCGGCGGCCGATGTAGATCGTCAGGATTGTGGTCGCATCCTCGTCGAAAATCACCCGGTAGCTGCCGATGCGAAGCCGGTAGCCATCACGACCTTCAAGGGCCTTCACATCGCCTTGGCCGGTCATAGCGTAGCGATTGAGCCCGGACTCCACCTGTAAACGAGCATCCCTGGGAAGGGCATCGAGATCTTTCGCCGCGCTCAAGGTGAGGATGATCGTTTTCATCAACGATAATATCGCTCAGTTTGCGCCCCGCCACAAGCGATAATATCTCACGCCGCAATGGCGCCACCACGCCCTAAACGAATAAAAGTTTTTTGCTTCTTTTTTTCAAAAAAGAAGCGCTTCCTTCCTCATAAAATTGTCCAACGCCCGAAGCCCTGATTGGTCCTCGCCACCGCCACGCCGAAGCCCCAAGGTGATCCCATGAGCGAACCCCGGACTGACCCCGCCACCAACCCGCCCGTCGGCCTTTTGGTCGATACCACGCCGCGTCCCTTGCCGACGCGGGCGCGCATCAAGGGCCGCTATGTCGAGCTCGAACCGCTGCACACCCGCCACGCCGCCGAGTTGTGGCGTGCCATGCCGCCGGGCGATGCGCGCGCGGAGGCGAGTTGGGCCTATATGGGCTACGGCCCCTTCGCCTCGGAGGAGGCGCTCACCCGTTTCGTCGCCGATTTCTCCACCACGCATGACCCCATTGCCTGGGCGGTTCGCCCGGTGGCGACGGGCGTGGTGACGGGCTGGCTGACCCTGATGGAGATCCAGCCGAAAAACGCCGCCATCGAACTCGGCAACATCTGGTTCGGCCCGGCCATGCAGCGCACCCGCGCCGCCACCGAGGCGATGTTCCTGCTGCTGAAACTCGCCGCCGACGATCTCGGCTACCGCCGCCTGGTCTGGAAATGCAACGCGCTCAACGCCCCCTCCAAGCGCGCCGCGGACCGCCTGGGCTTCACCTATGAAGGCCGCCACCGCGCCCACCTCGTGGTGAAAGGCCGCAACCGCGACACCGACTGGTACAGCATCACCGACGATGAATGGCCCAGCCGCCGCGACGCCCTGCTCGCCTGGCTCGACCCCGCCAATTTCGATCCCGACGGCACGGCGCGGGCGGGGCTGGCGGAGTTGCGGGCGCGTCTCGCTTAGGGGAAGGAAGGGGTTCTTTTTGTGAACAAAAAGAACCAAAAAAACTTTTTGGTCCATTCCATGCCGTTGGCGTACACCCCGCGGGATGGTTGGGAGCGGTACACGGCAATGGGATAAAAGTTTTTTGCTTCTTTTTTTCAAAAAAGAAGCCTTCCTTCCTGTCTGGGCGCGCGTGCGAGAAATTTTGCGGTTCATGGAAATTTCTCCTTGACCGAAAATGTTTTTTTATCTAATATATCCGTCATGGCAACCGCGACCACATCCCCCGAGCCCACCCAAGGCGAACCGCATCCCGCGGTCCGTCTGGCCGAGGTCGTGTGCGCGCTGATTGCCGCCATTGTCGGCCCGTCCTGGTTCTGGCGCTTTCTCCCCGGCGGCCGCGCCTTCCGCGCCAGCATGGAGAAACTGTCCCGCGACTTCGCCGCCCTCATGCAGCGCCTCGCCAGCCTTCCGCCCGCGCCCCTGCCCGCACCGGCTCAGATCACCGCCACCCCCCGTCCGCGCGCAACCAGGCCGGCCGCCAAGCCCCGCCCGCGCCGCATCTCCGCCCCGCGGCGCGCCCGCACACCCCCCGCGGTGGCAAACAGGCCCCGCCATATCCCCACACACGCATCAATCGTCCTCGCGCCCGGCGCCGCGCCGCGCGTCGGCATCGCAATACGCAAACGACGACGACGAAATGGCGGCTTTTGCGCGTGGCCGAAGCACGCGCTATATGTTGCGAAATCGCAACATAGTTTCAACAGGAAGTAAGTAAGAGCTTCTTTTTGAAAAAATAAGCAAAAACTTTATATCCGTTTGGATCACGCCAGCCCGGTCAAACCCCGACGCAAATGGACAAAAGTTTTTTGCTTCTTTTTTTCAAAAAAGAAGCGCTTCCTTGCTACCCCGCCACCCGCTCGATATCCGCCCCGCACGCCGCCAACTTCAACTCGGCGGCCTCATACCCGCGATCCAGATGATAAACCCGGTTCACCGTGGTTTCCCCCCGCGCCGAGAGCCCGGCCAGCACCAGGCCGAAGCTCGCCCGCAAGTCGCTCGCCATCACTGGCGCGCCCGACAGGCTGCCCGGCTTGCCGCGCACGATCGCCGAGGCGCCATGGACTTTGATATTCGCGCCCATGCGGTTCAGCTCGGGGGCATGGCCGAAGCGGTCCTCGAAGATGTTCTCGGTAATCATCGAGGCCCCGTCGGCGACGCACATCAGCGCCATCAGCTGCGCCTGCATGTCGGTGGGAAAGCCGGGATAGGGCTCGGTGATGAAGTCGATCCCGTGCAGCCCGTTCAGCCGGCGCACCGTGATGCCGTCAGTCTCGGCGATCATCTCGACCCCGGCCTCGCGCAGCGTGCGCACCACCGCGCCGAGATGGTCGAGCCGCCCATGGCGCAGATGCAGCGTGCCGCCGGAAATCGCGGCGGCGCAGGCGTAGGAGCCGGTCTCGATGCGATCGGCGATGATCGGGTGGGTCGCGCCGTGCAGCGCCTTGACGCCCTCGACGGTCAGCCGGTCGGAGCCGATGCCGGTGATGTTGGCCCCCATCGCCACCAGGCAATGGGCGAGATCGGTAATCTCCGGCTCGCGCGCGACGTTGGCCAGCACGGTCTGCCCGTCGGCGAGCGCGGCAGCCATCAGCAGGTTCTCGGTGGCGCCGACGGAGGGGAAGGGGAACACGATCGTCGTGCCCTTCAGCCCCTGGGGGGCCGAAGCGGTGATATAGCCGCCATCGAGCGTGATGGTCGCCCCCATTTGCTCGAGGCCCTTGAGGTGGAGATCGACCGGGCGTGCCCCGATGTTGCACCCGCCGGGCAGCGAGACCCGCGCCTCCCCGGTGCGCGCCACCAGGGGCCCGAGCACCAGGATGGAGGCGCGCATTTTGCGCACGATGTCGTAGGGCGCCTCGGTATTGGTGATCGCCCCGCCGATCGACAGGCTGCGCCCGTCATTGCTGGCCGGATCGACCGCGACGCCGTGCTGCTCCAGCAGCAGCCGCATCGTGATGATGTCGGCCAGGAGTGGCACATTGGTCAGCACCAGCCGCTCGCTGGTCAGCAGGCCGGCGGCCATGAGGGGGAGGGCGGCGTTCTTGGCGCCGCCGATGGTGATGTCGCCGGAAAGCGGCCGGCCGCCGCGAATGCGAAAACGATCCATGGCTCTTAATACGCCACTTCAACCGAGCCTTGGAAGTGCCACGCCGCGCTGGCGCATGTACTTCCCTTGCTTGTCGGCATAGCTGGTTTCGCAGGGCTCGTTGCCATGCAGGAAAAGGAACTGGCAGATGCCCTCGAAGGCATAGATCTTGGCCGGCAGCGGGGTGGTGTTGCTGATCTCGATCGTCACCTGCCCCTCCCACTCCGGCTCCAGCGGGGTGACGTTCACGATGATCCCGCAACGCGCGTAGGTCGACTTGCCGAGACACACCACCAGCACGTCGCGCGGGATGCGGAAATATTCGACGGTGTGGGTCAGCACGAAGCTGTTCGGCGGAATGATGCAGATCGGGCCGGTCCGGTCGACGAAGCTGGCCTGCGAGAAGTCCTTGGGGTCGACAATCGCCGCATCCACGTTGGTGAACACCTTGAACGCGTCCGAACACCGCGCGTCATAGCCGTAGGAGGACAAGCCGTAGCTGATCACCCCGTCGCGCTTCTGGGTTTCGACGAAGGGCTCGATCATCCCGTGCTCGGTGGCCATCTGGCGGATCCAGCGATCGGACATCACGGTCATGTCGGGGTCTCCCGGGTTGGGCGCGCGGTTTAGCCCGGCCGGTCCGCCGGGGCAAATAGGCTTGTAACAAATCCCCGCCTCGCCCGTCTCAAGCACGAGAGCCCGCGACGGGCCGATGGAGCGGGTGATGGATGGTGGGACCCAGATTGTGATCGAGCCCGTGCGGGTCATCCCCCCGCGCCCGCCGCGCGACACCAGGCTCGATATCGTCCGCGGCCTCCTGCAACTCTCGATCTTCGCCAGCCACGCCACGGGAAGCGTGGTCGGCGCCTGGTTCATTCACGGTGCCTGGGGTTTCTCCGACAGCTCCGAGCAGTTCATCCTGCTCTCCGGCTTCACTTTGGGCAGCGTCTTCGCCCGCAAGCAAACCCGCGACGGCTGGGCCGCCGCCACGCGGGACCTGCTGAGCCGTGCCTTCCGGCTTTACCGCATCCATCTGCTGGTCTTCGCGCTGTTCGGCCTGATGATGCTGGCCACGAGCCTCACATTCCTGCCCGGGGAAGCCACCGCTCATGGCTGGCTCCCCTTGCTGACCGACCCGCTCCATGCCGTGCCCGGCGTGGCGCTGATGCTGTTCCAGCCCGATTTCATGGGCATCCTGCCCAGCTTCGTCTGGTGCATGCTGGCCCTGCCCCTCTTCGCCTGGCTCACACGCCGCTTCGGGGACGCCGCCTTGCTGGCCCCGCTCGCCCTCTACGCCGCCACCCAGACGCTCGGGCTGATGGTGCTACCGCTACCGTCCGGCGGGGGGATTTCCTTCAACCCATTCGCCTGGCAGCTGCTCTACATGACCGGCGCCTGGCTCGGCGCCCGCGCTCTGGTCAACGGCCAGGCGCTGCGTCTCCCCCAGCCCTGGGACCGCGCGCTCACCGCGGCCGCCCTTGCCCTGGTTGGCGCGGGACTCTGGGTCAAACTCGCCTGGCACGGGCTGCTGCCTCTGCCGGCGCCGGATCCGATGACCAGCATGATCGACTGGAAGCCCGACCTCGCGCCACTCCGCGCGTTGCACGCCTTCGCCCTGGCCTGGCTGGTCGCCCGCTTCGTGCCGCGCAGCGCGGATTGGATGGACACCGCGCCGGCCCGCTGGCTCGCCCGCATCGGCCGCTATAGCCTGGAGGTGTTCTGCCTCGGCATATTCCTCTCCTGGGGTGTCGCCACCGTCTTCCGCCTCGCGCCGCCCATGGCCGGCCATCTGCTCGACGTGCCGCTGATCATCGCCGGCGCCCTGCTGCTCGGCCAGTTCGCCCGGCGGCTGGAACGGGGCCGCGCGATCGCGGGTGCGGGACCGGGTTGAACGGCCTACCCATCGAGCCGTAGCCGCGGGTCAAGCAGATCGCGCAACCCGTCGCCGAGCAGGTTCATGCCGAGCGATGCCAGGCTGATCGCGATGCCGGGAAACAGCATGATCCACCACGCCTCGATCGTGTAGTCGCGCCCCTCGGCGATGATGTTGCCCCAGCTCGGCGCCGGCGGTGGCGGGCCGACGCCGATGAAGCTCAGCGCCGACTCCGCCAGAATCGCGTAGGCAAAGGTGAAGCTGAACTGCACCAGCAGCGGCCCCATGCAGTTGGGCAGAATATGCCGCAGCATCAACCGCAGGTCGGTCACCCCCGCGACCCGGGCGGCGTCGACGTAATCGAGCTCGCGAATCACCAGCGCCGAGGCGCGCACCACCCGCGCGGTCCGCGGTGCGTAGGAGAACGTCAGCGCCGCGATCACGCTGCCGGTCTGCGGCCCGAGGGCGGCGCTGACGCCGATGGCGAGGAGGATGGCGGGAAACGCCATCAGCCCGTCCATCACCCGCATCGTCACCGCGTCGATCCGCCGGTACTGCGCGGAGAGAATACCGACCACCGCGCCGATCATGCTCGACAGCACCGCCGTGGCGAAGCCGATCCACAGCGAAAGGCGCCCGCCATACAACACCCGCGTCAGCAGGTCGCGGCCGAACAGGTCGGTGCCGAATGGGGCGGCGAAGGAAGGCGGGCGGAAGCGCAGCCGGAGATGCATCGCCGTCGGCGCCTCCGCCGTGATGAGGGGCGCGAGACCGGCGGCGAGGGCGAGCAGCAGGATCAGCACGAAGCCAATTCTGAATGAGGTGTGCCGCGCCAGCCGCCGCAGCGTGGCCGCCGCCCTAGCCATAGCGCACGCGCGGGTCGACCAGCACGTAGAGCGTGTCGATGGCGAGGTTGATCAGCACGAACGCGAAGCCGAACAGCAGCATGGTGCCCTGCACCAGCGGATAGTCGCGGGCCATGATCGCCTGAACGACGAGACGGCCCATGCCCGGTAGCGCGAACACCTGCTCGACGATCACCGATCCGCCGATCAACAGGCTGATGATGATGCCGGTCGCCGTCATCACCGGGATCAGCGTGTTGCGAAAGGCATGGCGCGCGACGGTGAGCCACTCGCCGAGGCCCTTGGCCCGGGCCGTGCGGATATAGTCCTGCTGGAGCGCCTCTAGCATGGCCGAGCGCGTCAGCCGGGCGAGAAAGCCGATCTGGAACAGCGCTAGCACGACGGCCGGTTGCACCAGGCAGGCGAGCCAGGGACGCAGGCCCATGCCGATCGGCACGTAGCCCCCGGTGGGGAGCCAGTGCAGGACAGCGCCGAAGATCAGGATGGAGACGATGCCGATCCAGAAACTCGGCACCGAGACACCCAGCAGCGCGACGCCCATGACGAGGGAATCAAGCCAGGTGCCGCGATGATAGGCCGCGCTGGCGCCGAGCACGATGCCGATCGGCAGGGTGATGGCGAGGGAGAGCACGGCCAGCGAGAAGGTGACGGGAAGGCGCTCGACCACGGCGGACAGAACGCTCTGGTTCAACATCAGCGATCGCCCGAAATCGCCCTGCACGAGCGCATACAGCCAGCGCAGCAATTGCTCGAGCAACGGCCGGTCAAGCCCGAGATCGGCGCGGATGCGGGCGATCACCTCGGGGTTGGCCTGATCCCCGGCGATCATCACCGCGGGATCGCCGGGCAGCAGATGCAGCAGCGCGAAGGTGACGACGGCGACGACGAGCAGCACCGGGAGCGCCTGCGCCAGGCGGCGGGCGAGCTGCCCCGCCGCCGCGGCGCCGCGCCGGAGCAGCCCCTCGTTCATTGCTTGGAGACGTTCCAGAACCGGATATTGTACCAGGGCCGGATGCCGCTCAGCTTCTTCGAATAGGCGAACACCGACCCGGCATCGGCGATCTTGATGAAGTAGGCGTTGCCGAGAATGATCTGCTCGGCGGCCAGCCACGCCTTGCGCCGGTCATCGACGCCGACCGAGGCGAAGAACGCGTCATAGGCGGTATCGAGCGCGGTATCGCCTTTGATGTTGGCGAAGTTGTACACCATGTTGCGCCACTGCTGCGGGCCGAGCAAAGGCTGCGAGCAGAAGCCGGAGGTGGAAATGTTCCAGCCCGCCGCGCGGCCGGCCATGTTGTTGGCGTTGGTCATCCAGTCGACCACCTGCACTTCGGCGTTCATGCCGGCGGCCTTCATCTGCTCGGCGAGGACCAGGATTTCATCGCGCATATAAGAGTAGTTGGAGTTGGTTTGCAGGACGATCTTTTCGCCCTTGTAGCCCGCCTCGGCCAGCAGCGCCTTGGCCTTGGCGGGGTTGTTCTGGCTGTAATAGGGCTTCACCGCTGCCGCGTCGTAGTAGGGGCTTTCGGCGTAGAGGATGGACGGGTTCTCGCGGGTAATCTGGCCGGAGGCGTCGGCGATGTCCTGCGCGTTGACCACCGCGGCGATTGCGCGGCGGATCAGCACGTTGTTGGTCGGCGGATTGCCGGCCGATAGCAGCAGGACGTTCTGGCAGCCCGGAAACACCTTCTCGACCGCGATATCGGCGCGGCCGTTGAAGCGGGCGAGGAGTTCGGGCGGCAGAGTGGGCGCGACATCGGCGTCGCCGGCCTGCAGGGCGGCGACGCGGGCATTGGCCTCGGGGACGAAGTTGTAACGCACGGCGTCGAGGTAGACAGTCTTACGGCCGGCGTAGCCGTCGGGGCCGGGCGCGCTGTCATCGGCCACGTAGCCGTCGAAGCGGCGCATGATGAAATGGCTGTCCTTCTGCCACTCGCCGTAGCGGAACGGGCCGGTACCGACCGTGAGGTCGGGGTCGCGCGCGGGTTTGTCCTTGAACTCCGCGGGGTAGATCACCAGCGGATAGGCGGGCGACTTCAGGATGTCGAGGAAAATGCCCGAGGCCACCTTGAGGTGAATGACGAAGCTGTAGGGGTCGGGCGCCTCGTAGCGGGCGACGTTGGCGAGCACGACGGCGTTCGGGCTGATCCGCGCATAGCGCTCGTAGGTGGCGAGCACGTCGGCCGAGGTCATTTCCTTGCCGTTGTGGAATTTGACGCCGTGGCGCAGGCTGAAGCGGTAGGTCATGCCATCCGGCGAGACGTCCACCTTGGAGGCGAGCATCGGCTTCGCGCGGTAGTCCTCGCCCATCATCACCAGGCCCTCGTACATCTGGTTGAGGGTCTCGAGTTCGATGGTGGTGGCGATCATCGCCGGGTCGAAGGTGCCGGGGCCACCGACATTGGCGTCAATCGCCATGCCGCCGCGGGTCTGGGCGGGCGCGAGGGCGGTGGAACCGAGGAGGAGTGCGAGGCCGAAACCGGACCGTCGCACGAAGCGGGCAATGCTGCTTGTCATTCTCATGGGTCTCCCTTGCTGGGTCCCGCTTGCCGCGGGTTACGTCATGCTCCCTGGCCGCTGCATCTCGAACGGGCCCATCGGCCAGCGGAAGCAATCCTTCATGATGGTGTCCACCTGCTCCTCGGTGGCGATACCCTCGGCGACGACGCGGGCGGCCTCGATGCGGACGGCGCGGTTGATGCGATTGGCGACGAAGCCCCAGATTTCCGGCTGGTCCTTGATCACCACCGGGTTTTTCCCGGCCCGCCGCGCGATTTCGCAGATCAGTTCGATCGTGCGGGGCGCGCAGGACGGGTGGGTGATGATTTCCGCCAGCCGCATGATCGGCGCCGGCTGCGCCCAATGCCAGCCGATCACCCGCTCAGGGTGCGCGGTGGCCCAGGCCAGCGCGGTGATCGGCAGGCCGGCGGTGTTCGAGGCGAGCACCGCGTGGTCCGGCACTAGCGTGTCGATCCGGCGGAACAGGGCGCATTTGAGGGTGAGATCCTCGGGCACCGCCTCCACCACCGCGTCGACTCCGGCGCAGGCGGCCTCGTCGCTGGCGACCGGGCGGAGACGGGCCAGCGCGGCCTCGGCTTCGGCGGCGTCCATCTTGCCGCGGGCCACCGCGCGGCGCAGGCCGAAGCGGCCGTGCTCGATGCGCTCCATGCCGGCCGCAATGGCGGTGGGGGAAATGTCGGTCAGGTTGACCGTGCATCCGGCGACCGCGAGGGCCTGGGCGATCCCGGCGCCCATCACGCCGGCGCCGAACACGGCGACGCTGGTAATCATGGTGCCGCTCCCGCCACGCTGAAGCATGGCAATGGCGGCGCGTCCACGCGTTCGCGCCAGACCAGGCTGACGGCGTCACCGATCCCGCAAGCCGGCCCGACGATGCCGGCGAGCATCCGTGGCCCCTCCGCCAGCGCGACCAGGGCGACCTGGAAGGGCGGCTTGATGTCGGGGATCAGCGGGAGGTGCACGGTGGTGACGGAATAGACCGTCCCGGTCCCGGCGCATTCGGCCCAGGCGAGGTGATCGTCATCGCAGGCGAGGCAGAACGGGCGCGGGTAGAACTGGTGGTGCCCGCAGGCGGCGCAGCGCTGCACCACGAGGCTGTGGCGGCGGGCGGCCTCCCAGAACGGGAAGGCGAACGGATCGTCGATGCGCATGGTTTCGTCAATCACGGGCCATCACCACGGTTCCGGCGGTGGAGAACAGGCCGCCCACGCCATGGGCGACGGCGATTTTCGCGCCCGGCACCTGCCGCTCGCCGGCCTCGCCGCGGAGCTGCCGCACGGCCTCGATCATCAGCAGCAGGCCGAGCGCGCCCGGGTGGTTGTAGGAGAGGCCGCCGCCGGACGTGAGCGAGGGCAGGGCGCCACCTGGCCGCAGCGCGCCGCTGGCGACAAACGCGCCGCCCTCACCCTTTTTGCAGAAGCCGAGATCCTCGAGCGCGAGCAGGACGGTGATGGTGAAGCTGTCATAGGGCTCCAGCACGTCGACGTCGGACGGCTTGATCCCGGCCATGCCGAACGCCTCGGCGCCGGTGCGGGCGCCGGCGGAGACCGTGAGGTCCTCCATCTGGGAGATATGCCAGTGCGTGTGGCTCTCCGCCGCGCCGATGACGCGCACCGCGCGCTTGGCCGCGTCGCGCGCCCGGGCGGCGGTGGTCACCACCACGGCGCCACCACCATCGGTGACCAGGCAGCAATCCAGCCGGTGCAGCGGCTCGGCGATCGGCCGGGCGTTGATGACGTCGGCGATGGTGAGCGGATCGCGCACCCAGGCTTTTGGGTTTTTCTGCGCCCACATCCTTGCCGCCACGGCGATTTCGGCGAGGTGCTCCCTCGTCGTCCCATACTGGTGCATGTGGCGCGCCGCGATCAGGGCGTAGCGGCCGATCGGCAGGGGCAGGCCGTGGGGGTCCTCGAACTGGTACATGATCGGCACGCCCATCGCCGGAGCCCGCGCGGCGACGGAGCGGCTGCGGCGGCTGCGCTGGCGCGAGGCGTAGGCGATCAGCGCCACCTCGCAGTAGCCGGCTTGGATCGCCGCCATGGCGTGGTGCACCTGCGCCTCGAAGGCGGCGCCGCCGAGGTCGGAGCTGTCGGAGAAGCGCGGGGTGATGCCGAGATACTCGGCGACCTGCACCGAGCCTTCCTCGCCCATGTAGTTGACGAACAGCCCGTCGACGTCCCGCAGCCGCAGCCCGGCCTCCGCCAGCGCCTCGCGCGCGGCGAGGGCGAGCATGGAGAGTTCGTTGTGGTCCTTCACCTCGCCGAGCGGGGTCTCGGCCACGCCGGCGATGTAGAGCGGAGCGCTCATCGGGGCGCTTCGGCGCGTTCGCGCGCGAGGGCGGAGCGGCGGATCTTGCCGGAGGGATCGCGCGGCAGCGGGGAGAGGAATTCGTAGCTCTCGGGCAGCTTGTACGGGGTCAGCCGCACCCGCATCCAGTCGCGCAGGGCATGCTCGTCGATCGCGGCGGCGGGGCGGGGCTCGACGATGGCGTGCACGGTCTTGCCGAGCTCCTCGTGCGGGATGCCGACCACCACGGCATCGGACACGTCGGGATGTTCCGACAGCGCAGCCTCGACCTCGGCGGGGTAGATATTGGCGCCGCCGCGGATAATGAGGTCGACCCGGCGGTCGGAGAGGAACAGGTAGCCCTGCGCGTCGACATAGCCCATGTCGCCGACGCTGATGAAGCCGTCCGGCGTGGTCTTCGCCGGGGGGGAGCCGATATAGTAGTAGGTCGGCTCGGGGTGGCTGTCGGGCCGGAAGAAGATCTCGCCGACTTCGCCTGTCGGTACCTCCTGCAAATCCTCGTCGAGAATGCGCAGCGTCGCGTGGTGGGGCCGCCCGACGCTGCCGGGGTGTTCCAGCCATTCGTCGCCGCGAATGCGGCAACTGCCGGCCGCCTCGCTGCTGCCGAAGCCCTCGACCAGCTTCTCCGGCGCCGTCAGCTCCATCCAGCGCCGCTTGAGCCATTGCGGGCATGGCGCGGCGGTCTGGAACACGGATTCGATGCTGGAGAGATCACGGCGCTCGATATCGGGCAGGCGGACGATGCGCTGCATCATGGTGGGGGCGAGGAACATGAACCCGCAGCGGTGGCGCTCGATCAGGTCGACCGCGAGGGCCGCGTCGAAGCGCTCCATCACCACCAGATGCTGGTCCTCGAACAGGCCGTAATGGCTCCAGGAGAACGGTGAGTTGTGGTAGAGCGGGCCGGCGACCAGCTGGGTCTGGCCGGTGCGCAGGCCGGCGACGAAGGCGAGCGACAGTTCGCCCGGCACGCGGGCCCAGGGTTTCGGCTCGACGATGATCTTCGATCGCCCGGTCGAGCCGCCGGAGCCGATGGCCTTGCCGGGATGCGGGGTGATGTCTGGCAATGGCCCGTCGTCCCAGGCGCCGCCATCGCGGAGCGCGGTGATGTCGGCCTTGCGCAAGTCGGCGTCAGGCCGGTCGGCGATCACCAGGCGTTGGGCGACAAGTTCGGTGATGCCGCGAAACTCGATATCGGGCATGCGCGGGCTGAGCGGGAGCGTGCAGGCGCCGAGACGCCAGGCGGCATAGGTGCGGCGTAGTGCTCGAGGCTGTTGTAGATGCCGATGCAGACCATGCTCGCCGGGCCGACCCCGCGGGCGGCGAGCAGGCGGGCCACCCGGTTGGCCCAGCGGTCGAGCGCGGCGAAATCGAGCTGATCCTCGCTGCCGTCCTGGCGGGCGAGGGTGATGGCGATGGTGGCGGGATGGAGGCGCGCGAGGTCGGCGATGCGCTGCCCAAACGAGACCTGTGTTCCCGGCATGGCATCCTCCTTCACAGCACATCTGGCGTGGCGCGGTCGGCGGCGGACCAGCGTGCATCGGCAGGGGAGGATTTCACATGTCGGGGCGGGCCGCAATGAGCGGCGGCCGAGGGGACGGGCGCCGCCGCGACGTCGTCATCGTTGGAACTTTATTAAGCTGGGTCCAATAAATCTGTTCGCCATGGTCAACACATCGGCGGTTCCGCCATCCCTCTGCCCGCGTTGGTCCACGGATGCGTTGTCCGCGCGCGGCCATGCCGCTGGCGGGGTGGGTGCGGAGGGTTGCGCGCGATGAGCCAGAGCATCGGTGCCGCGGGGATGACCGGGATCGGATTGCCGACGCGCTGGGGTCGGCGGATCGGGGCCGGCGTGTTGACCGTGGTCGGCGCGCTGGTGAGCGCCCAGGCCTGGCGGTATGTCGCCGGCCCTGGGGTGGGTGGCGATGTGGCGGTGCTGTGCGGTGCTGCGATGGCCGGCGCGCTCGCGCTGCGGTTGTTGCACGATGCGCCGGTCGTGGTGGCGCGGCCGGTTGCGGTGATGCCGTCCGTCAGCGCCACGCCGATGCCGGCGGCGCCGGTGGACGAGGTGGCGGGCGAGCTCGGCCGCTATCGGGATGTCGCGGATATTCTGGGCCGGCAGATCGCCGGGGCGATCGGGGAGTCCGAGATCTCGGCGCTCGGCGGGATCGACCGGCTGCGGGCGCTCGACGATCAGGTGCATGGGTTGCTCACCCTGCTGACCGAGGCCGAGGCGGCGGCGCATGCGACCACGGCGGCCAGTGCGCGCGATATCTCGGCGATGCGCCAGGCGGTGCATGACCTGCGCGACCAGATCCGCGGGCGCACCGCGCAGATCAGCGCCGACCGGCTGATCTATGGGCAGATCGCCGAGGAGACACAGGGATTTTCGGCCGCCATCGGGGCGATCGCCAGGATCGCGGCGCAGACGCGCCTGCTCGCGCTCAACGCCACCATCGAGGCGGCGCGGGCGGGGGATGCAGGCAAGGGTTTCGCGGTGGTGGCCAACGAGGTGCGCAGCCTGGCCGACGAGGCGGCGCGCGTCTCGGTCTCGGTGGGGGAGGGGTTGGGCCGGTTGCGCGAGATCATGCGCCGGCGGCTGTCGGACGCGCTGGATACCCGCACCGAGGACGCCCTGCTGGAAACCGCGGAGGCTCAGGCCGAGGCGGCGGAGGCAGGGTTTGCGCGGCTGGCCGAGGCCGCGCGGGCGACGCTGGCGGTGGCGCGCGGCACGGGCGGCGAGATTGCCGCCAGCACGCTCGCGGCGATGAGCGCCACCCAGGTGCAGGACATCGCGCGCCAGCGGCTCGAGCAGGTGAGCGCGGGGCTGGACCTGGTCGGCGGCCATGCCGCCGGCCTGGCGGCGGCGCTCCTGCTGCGCGGCGAGGTGGTGCCGGTGGAGGCCGCGCTGCTCGGGCCGATGCAGGCCGCCTACGTCATGCAGTCGCAGCGGGCGGCGCATGGCGACCACGCAAATGGCGGGGGAGGGGCCTCGATCGAGCTGTTCTGAGCCCACCCGGCTCAGACCGGACGCGCCAGACGGCACGTCGCCATTCTTCCACCGTCGGACCGCAGCCGGTTCGACATCACTCAGATGCCCGGGGCCAACATGTCAATTGCCGCTGCTTCAGACCTTAGCCTGCCACCCACGCTCGATCTCGCCGCGGCGGAAGGGCTGTGCGGTGATCTCACCGCGGCGCTTGGCGACGGCGGTGTGAGCCTCGATGGCGCGGCGGTGGAGTGGATTGCCACGCCCTGCCTGCAGGTCCTGGCGGCGGCGGCGGCGACCGCGCGGGCCCGCAACCTCCCGTTCCGGCTCGTCCAGGCATCCTCTGTGCTGCGCGCCGCCATCACCGACCTTGGCCTGCACCAGGCCATTCCCTGCGAGGATTGATACTGCCATGGCAAAGTATGTGCTCACCGTCGATGATTCGCGCACGATGCGCGAGATGGTCGCCTTCACCCTGCGCAAGGCGGGCTACCAGGTCCGTGAGGCGGAGGACGGGCAGAAGGCGATCGAGGTGCTGAAGGCCGGCCCGGCCGATGTGATCATTACCGATTTGAACATGCCGGTCATGGACGGGGTAACCCTGATCCGCACGCTGCGCGCCGACCCCAAGCACCGTTCGGTGCCGATCCTCATGCTGACCACCGAGTCAGACGCCGGCAAGAAGGCGGAGGGCAAGAGCGCCGGGGCCACCGGCTGGCTGGTCAAGCCGTTCGACCCGGACAAGCTGATCGACGTCGTCAAACGCGTGTCTCCGTGAGCCGGCCATGAACTTCGATCATCTCCGGGCGACCTATTTCGAGGAAAGCGCCGAGCTGCTGGAAAGCGCGTATTCCCATCTCGCCGCGCTGGCCGAGGGGCGCGCCGATGGCGATACGGTGCATGCGCTGTTCCGCGCGATCCATTCCATCAAGGGCGGCGGCGGGGCCTTCGGGTTCGACCGGCTGGTGGCGCTCGCCCATGTGATGGAGACGCTGCTGGACCTGCTGCGCGACGGCGCGCTGGCCTTCGATGATGGGCTGATCGGCCTGTTGCTGCGTGGGGCCGACATGTTGGCCGATCTGCTTGCCGCCGAGCGGAGCGGAGAGGCGCTGGCGGATGGCATCGAGGCCGAGCTGGCCGGCGCCTTCGCCCGGGCGGCGGGGTTGGACACAAGCCGGGTCGTGCCGGTGGCGGTGGCGGCACCTGGCAGCGAGGCGGTGCAGGGCTGGCAGATCCGGTTCCGGCCGCACCCGGCGCTGTTCAGGAACGCCAATGAGCCGCTGCTGCTGGTGCGCGAGTTGCGGCGGCTCGGGGCGGTCGAGGTGCGGGCCGACCTGTCGGCGCTGCCGGCGCTCGACCGGCTTGAGCCGGAGGATGCCTACATCACCTGGAGCTTCGGCCTGACGACGAGCGCGCCGCGCGCCAAGGTCGAGGAGGTGTTCGAGTTTGTCGTCGACGATTGCGCGCTGGAGATCGAGCCGCGCGTCTCCGCGGAGGTGGCCAAGCCGCTGATGGCGGCGGAGGTCGCGGTGCAGCCCGAGGCCGCCGGAGCGCCGGCGCAACTGGCCGGGCGGGCGGAGGCGCCGGCGGCCCAGTCGGTGCGGGTCGACGTGGTCAAGGTCGATCGGCTGGTTAATCTGGTGGGTGAACTGGTAATCAACCAGGCCATGCTGGTGCAGCTTGGCGGCCAGCTACCGCCCGACCTCTGCCCCGGGTTGATCGGCGGGTTGGAGACGCTGAGCCAGCATCTGCGAGAGCTGCAGGAAGGCGTGATGGCGATCCGCACCCAGCCGGTGCGCTCGGTATTCGCCCGCATGCCGCGGCTGGTGCGCGAATTGTCGGCCCAGCTTGGCAAGGAGGTTCGCCTGGTCATCACCGGCGAGGCCACCGAGATCGACAAGACGGTGGTCGAGCAACTGGCCGATCCGCTGACCCATCTGCTGCGCAACGCACTGGATCATGGCGTCGAGCCGCCGGAGGTCCGCGAGGCCGCGGGCAAGCCGCGCCAGGGTACGGTGCACTTGTCCGCCGAGCAACGCAGCGGGCGCATCGTCATCGAGCTCAGCGATGACGGCCGTGGCATCGACCGGGCGCGCGTGCTGGCCCGGGCCCGCGAACGCGGCCTGATCGCGCCGGATGCGGTGCTGAGTGATGCCGAGACGGATGAGTTGATCTTCCTGCCGAGTTTCTCCACCGCCGCCGTTGTTTCGGCGGTATCGGGCCGCGGGGTCGGGATGGACGTGGTGCGCCGCAATATCCAGGCGCTGGGCGGGCGGATCACGGTCGAGTCTCGCTTCGGCGCCGGTTCGCGCTTCCTGCTGTCATTGCCGCTGACGCTGGCGGTGCTGGACGGGCTGGTGGTCTCGGTTGGGGCGGAGGCGTTCATCCTGCCGATCAGCGCCATCGTCGAGAGCCTGCGCCCGCCGGCCAGCGACATCTTGGCCCTGCCGGGCCGCGGTGCGGTGCTGTCGATCCGCGGCGGCTATGTTCCCCTGCTGCCGCTGCACGAACGCCTGGGCATCCCCGATGCGGTGACCGATGCCTCGCGCGCCATCGTGGTGATCGTCGAGACCGACAATGCCGGGCGGCTTGGCCTGGTGGTGGACGACCTGGTGGGCCAGCAACAGGTGGTGGTGAAGAGCCTCGAGGCAAATTACGGCCCGATCGATGGGATCGGCGGAGCGACCATTCTGGGTGACGGGCGGGTCGCGCTGATCCTGGACATTCCGGGGCTGGCGACGAGCGCGCGCCCGGCGCCACCGCCGCGCCCGGCGGCCGAACCCGCGCTCGCGCTGCACTAGTCCGGAAGGATCACCGACATGGAACTCGCCGAGGCGATGTCTTCCCCCGCGGCCACAGCTGGCGCGCTGGCCGCCCAGGCGACCGGGGCAATGCGGCAGTTCATCACCTGCACGCTGGGGGCTGCCGAATATGGCTTCGACATCATGGCGGTGCGCGAGATCAAGGGTTGGACGGCGACCACGGCCATTCCGCAGGCGCCGGCCTGGATCAGGGGCGTGATCAACCTGCGTGGCATCATCGTGCCGATTCTCGATCTGCGCGCACGCTTCGGCCAGGGCGCGACCGAGCCGACGGCGATGCATGTCGTGGTGATCATCCAGACCGGCAGCCGCACCGCCGGGCTCCTGGTCGATGCCGTCTCCGACAT
>CAIYPH010000539.1 GCA_903928045.1 uncultured Rhodospirillales bacterium | reverse complement strand
TATTTCAACATCGGGCGGGACATCCCCCTCGATCCAGTGCCCCAAGTGTATGAAGAAAAATTGGATCGGCTTGGCGCATATGCAGGAACAGTTAACGTGCGAGCGCTGCCTAAAGCAGTACGCCTTCCCGCAAGGCACCTTGCCTTTCGATCGTACTCCTTGGCAGTACCGCGTTGTGGGACCTTTCAGCGTACCGGATTTCGCCCGCGGTGCTTATGCGACGGTGCTGGCCCTGCGTGCGTTTTCTGAAACGTTGGGGCTCGATAATGCCGAGATGACCTTCGCCACCGGCCTCGACTTCAGCGGCGTTGGTCAGGCACCCATCGAAGTCGATTTTACCTGCTGGTACCGGCGGCGAGCGCTCTTTGGCCGGAGCGAGGAGCCGGTCTTGGTCTTCGGCGAGGCGAAGAGCTTTGCGGCTGAAGGTTTTGGGGCTGAAGACGTAGCACGCATGGCGAAGGTCGCCGAAAAATTCCCCGGAGCGTTTATCGTCTTCGCCACGATGAAGGACGAGCTTAGCGCAGCGGAAGTGGCCGCCATTGGCGGACTCGCCATGAGGGGGCGAGCGAGGATGGCGAGCAGGCGCCCTCAATCGCCCGTCATTGTGCTGACAGGGATTGAGCTATTTAGCGAGTGGCACCTCGGTCAGGCGTGGAAAGAGAAAGGCGGACAACACGCCCGCTTTGCGGAGCCTGGATGGGTGCGCCTCGACAATCTGTGGACGCTGGCGGAACTGACACAGCAGCTCTATCTCGGCTTGCCTGACCCATGGGAGCATTTGCGGCAATCGCCCACACCGGCAGAACCTCCGCCAGCGCCTGCTGGGACAATTGAATGATCCCCTGAAGCTCTGAGTGCATCGACCTCTCAAATCTCCAGTTTATTGCCTCGCCACGGTTGGTATGCGCTCGTCCGCCATGTGTCGATCAAGACGTGACACTACTTGGGACCGGAGATTCGCGCCCGGTTCCCCAACCCACCCAAGCGGAACTTCAATTTACGGTGCGGAATGGCACTGTTAAAACGATGAATTTCAACGCGCTATGACCTGGGGCTAAAACAGCCCTAGTCCCAGGTCGCGGAGAGAATCGGCCATTCGGAGAGAGATTCGGGCGTTCGTTCCGCCCTCGGAGCCCCAAGTCGTCAGCGCAAAACCGCAGGACTCCTGCGCTTTCCATCCCCCACGATCCCACCGGAGAGTGGATTCGCAGAAGGGTAGTGGTGTCCCCGGCGGGATTCGAACCCACGGCCCCAGGATTAGGAATCCTGTGCTCTATCCTGCTGAGCTACGGAGACTTGGGCGGTCGAATAGCAGAAAAGGCAGGGACGCGCCAACTCGGCCGTGGGGTCAGGTGGCGGACCAGGGGGTGCCCCAGGTGTCGTCGAAAACGACTTCGGCGAGGGGGGCGCGGCGGACGGGGCCGAATTTGCCGCGGGGGAAGCCGAGGGGGAGGATCGCGTAGGAGTGGTAGCCCTCGGGGATCCCCATGGCGGCTTCGGCGGCGGCTTCGTGGATGAGGTAGAGGGTGGTCAGGGTGCAGCCGAGGCCGAGCGCGCGGGCGGCGAGGAGCATGTTTTGCACTGCGGGGTAGATCGAGGCGCCGGAGCCGCGGGGGCCGCCCTGGCAGGGGACGATCCAGACCGGGGCTTCGTGGATGTGGTCGGCCAAATGCTCGGCCGCGGCCAGCATGCGCTCGAAGGCCTCCTGCGAGGTGCCTGGGGCGGAGCCGCCGGCGCGGTAGCGGGGGCCGACGACCTCGTGCCATCCGCGCTTGTAGAAAGCGCCGGCGGCGGCCTTGATGGCGGGGTCGCGGATCACCAGGAATTTCCAGGGCTGCTGATTGCCGCCGCTGGCCGCGCAGGTGCCGGCCTCGAGAACCTGATTGAGGAGGGCGTTGGGGACCGGCTCATCCTTCAGGCGCCGCATGGAGCGGGTGGTGCGGATGATGTCGAACAGGTCGGCGGTGTCGGTCATCTCGGAGGTCCTGATGCTTGGTTTGGCGCATTCGGCACGGGATTGGCGGGCGGTGCAAGCCCGTGGGCTATGCCGGGGCTCGGGTTCGTGACAACGTTCGCGCAAAGGGAGATCGGCCATGCCATTCTTTGAACGCGGTAACGTCAGGATCCACTACCAGGAAGCGGGGTCGGGCTTCCCGCTGCTGCTGATCCCCGGTGGCGGGCTGAACGCGACCATGCCGTTTGTCGGCGAGAAGGCGCCGTTCAACGCGATGGAGATTTTTCAGCGCGATTATCGCTGCATCACCATGGACCTCCGTAACGCCAATGAGGGGCAGTCCAGCGGGCCGCTGGAGCCGGAGCGGCCGTGGGACAGCTATACCGACGACCACCTGGCGCTGCTCGACCATCTCGGGGTGGATCGGTTCATGGTGCTCGGCTTCTGCATCGGCGGGCCTTTCATCTGGAACCTGCTGCGGCGGGCGCCGGAGCGGGTGGTGGCGGGGGTGCTGACGCAGCCGAGCGGCTCGCGCCCGGACATGCGGGACCTGTTTTTCAACAACAACATGACCGGCTGGGGCCCGGCGCTGTGCGCGCGGCGGCCGGAGATCACCATGGCCGACGTCGAGGCCTTCCTGACCCGGATGTACCGGACCAACCCCGACTTCGTCTTCACGGTGACCCGGGACTTCGTGCGGAACTGCCACACCCCGCTGATGGTGCTGCCCGACGATGTGCCGGCACACCCCTACGCGGTGGCAATGGAAAGCGCGCGCCTCGCACCCAATGCGCAAGTCAGCCTCTATCCTTGGAAAGACCCGCCGGAGCTGATTCCGCTGGCTGTGCGGCATATCGCGACGTTCCTGAAGGCGCACAGGCCTTCTTGAGGGAAGGGTGTTCTTTTTGTGAACAAAAAGAACCAAAAAAACTCTGACGCGAAGCGAAGCGTAGCGGCGGCGGGAGCGGCAGCGGATCGGCTTCGATCCGCGAGAGCGCTCTCCCATGCCGTTGGCGTACGTAGGCGGGATGGCTGTGAGTGGCAGTCTAATGTTCCGGTATAGAAACAATTAGAACATGAATTTGGCTCCGCGGCTCAGTCCCTGGGTAATCGCCTGGGGAGGAGCTTCATCGGTTTTCCCTCGGAGTTGGGGTACCAGAGGATGGCTTCGCGCTGTTTGCGGGTCAAACGGCGGGGCTTGGGCGGGCGGGGTTTTCTTGCGCGCTTGGGGAGGAGCGTGATGCAGGCGGGGGTGATGCCGAGCATGTGGCAGATCGGGCGCAGCAGGCGCTGGGCCTGGCTGTACTGCGCGATGAAGGCGGCGGAGTCGGGGCGGGCGAGGAGTGTGTCGAGCGCGTAGCGGAAGCCCGCGGCGTGATGGCCGAGTTCGGCGACGACCCAATTTTTGCGGCTGGGGAAGCGGATTCGGGGGTTCTTGCGCGGGGTGGTGCTGGGCGCGCGTTTCGGGCGAGGGCGGGGCGGCAGGAGGGTGCCGGCCTCGTGGCGGGCGATCAGGCGCTCGAAGCGGAGGAAGGTGCGCTGGAGGTAGGACTGGAAGGGAATGATGAGGTACGAGCGGCGGTCTCCGAGGGGGAAGTAGAACAGCCGGGCCAGCCCCAGAAGGAGGGCGCGCAACGCCGCCGCGATTTTCGCGGGGGTGAAGGGCGCGGGGTCGGTCAGGTCGACGTTCATAACCGTTGTATATAGTGTTGTCGTCGTTAGATCAAGGAAAAAATGTGCGATTGGAGAAATTTTCTCACGATCGGGTTGGGGACACGCCAGCCGGACGGCGTTGCCGTTTGATCGGCTGTTGCTCGAGATGCGCAGCGCAAAACGGACAAAGGTTTTTTGCTTCTTTTTTTCCAAAAAAGAAGCGCTTCCTTCCCCTTTCAGTCAAACAGCGTCCCGAGCCGCTGCTTGATCTGATCGGCGACGTAGAGGGCCAGGGCCTGGATGGTGGGGGTGGGGTTCACGCCGGCCGAGGTGGTGAAGATTGAGCCGTCGACGATGAAAAGGTTTTTCACGTCATGGCTGCGGCCCCAGTCGTTGACGACGGAGCGGGTGGGGTCGGCGCCCATGCGGGCGGTGCCCATGAGGTGCCAGCCGGAGAGGGCCATGGGGGAGTCGACCTCGATATCCCAGGCGCCGGCGGCCTGCATGACGTCGGTGGCGCGGGCTACGCCGTAGTCCAGCATGCGGCGGCTGTTTTCGCTGAGGGTGTAGTCGATGCGGGGTGCGGGGATGCCGTTGCCGTCTTTCAGCGCGGGATCGAGCGTGACGCGGTTATGGGGTTCGGGGAGGTCTTCGCAGATGACGCCGAGGCCGGTGGCGCGGCGGTGGCGGCGGCGGTAGGCCTCGTGGTGGCCGTCGCCCCAGGGGATGCGGCCGGTGGCGAGGCCGGCGACCGCGGTGCCGGCGGTGCCGCGGCCGCGGCTGAATTCGAGGCAGAAGCCGCGCAGGAAGCCGCGGGCGAGGTCGGTCTCGTAGAATTCCTGGCTCCAGTAGGAGTTGGGGGCGCCGCGTTCGCCGTCGAGCTCATGGTCGAACCAGCCGGTGATATGGGCCCAGGGGTGGAACATCAGGTTGCGGCCGACCTGGTCGGAGGCGTTGGCGAGGCCGTTGGGGAAGCGTTCGGATTTGGAGTTGAGCAGGATGCGGGGGGTGCCGATGCCGTTGCAGGCCATGATGACGACGTGGGCGGGCTGGAAATGCTCGTGGCCGTCGGCGTCGTAGTAGATGGCGCCGGTGGCCATGCCGTCGGGGCCGGTGGTGATTTCACGGACACGGGCGCGGGTGCGCAGTTCGACGCCGGCGCGGATGGCGTGGGGCCAGTAGGTGATGTCGGTGGAGCCTTTGGCGCCCTGGGCGCAGCCGCTGCCGCACATGCCGAGGTTGATGCAGGGGGCGCGGCCGTCATGTTCGGCGGTGGCGATGGCGGCGTCGGAGGGCCACCAGTGCCAGCCGAGCGCGTTGAAGCCGCGGGCGAGGGCCATGGTCGACTGGCCCATCGGCAGGGGGCCCATGACCTGCGGCTTGGGCGGGTAGGCGGGGTCGCCGGCGAGGCCGCTGACGCCGGTCATGCGGTCATTGAGGTCGTAGAAGGGGGCCAGGGTATCGTAGGTGATCGGCCAGTCATCGGCGACGCCGTCGAGGGATTTGACCCGGAAATCGGAGGGGTGGAAGCGGGGCATGTGGGCGCCGAACAGGATGGTGCCGCCGCCGACGCCGTTGAAGTTGGCGACCTTGATGGGTGAGTTGTCCTCGTTGATCGGGTAGTCGGTGGGGCGGGCGCGGCGATTGGGGTTGATGGCGAAGGCGCCGTTGCGGCCCTCCTCGAAATCCCGCCGCGTGGAGGGGTATTCCGAGGGCTTCATCCACTCGCCTTGTTCGAGGCAGAGGATGCGCATTTTGGTTTCGGCCAGGCTCCAGGCGACGGCGGCGCCGGAGGCTCCGGAGCCGATGATGAGGACGTCGACGATGTCGGCCATGGCGGGTCTCCGGCGCTTGCGATGGGGCCATCATGCGCCAGTGGCGGGCGGGTTTGAAGGAAGGGAAGCGCTTCTTTTTTGAAAAAAAGAAGCAAAAAACTTTTACTCGTTTCCCCCCGGACGGCGCCGCCAGGGTAAGTACGGCGAAGCCATGAAACGGATAAAAAGTTTTTTTGGTTCTTTTTGTTCACAAAAAGAACTTCCCTGCTTTTCATCTGTTCCCGATTTTTATTTTTCCGACCCCGATGCAATTCATCGTCTATCAGCCTATATCCCACATGCGGCGGGTTTTTACCGTCGCCGGGCGGAGCGCACCTCCTCCGATTGGGAGCCCAATCAATGAAATTACCAGAATGGACCAAGCCCGGGATTTGGGGCGCGGTGATTGGCGGCATCGTGACGATGATCGTGGGGTTCTCCTACATGGGCTGGACGACGGCGGGCACCACGGAGCGCATGGCCTCCGAGCGGGCGAGTGCGGCGGTGGTGACGGCGATGGTGCCGTACTGCATGGCCAAGGCGTCGCAGGACGCCGACACGGCGAAGCTGGCGAAGTTCAAGACCGAGACCTCTTCCTACAGCCGCAGCGACATCGTGCGCTCGGCCGGCTGGGCGACGCTGGGGGCGAGCACGTCGCCTGATTACGCGTTGGCGCAGGCCTGCTCGGAGAAGATGCACGACGCGGTCTGATGCGGGCAGCGTGCGTGAGGACATGATCCGCCGCGCCGGTCTGGCGCGGCGGTTTGCGGCATTGGAGAGAGCGTGGGAAAGCCTGAACTCGGTAATAAACTGACCTGCACGTCGTGTGCGGCGCGGTTCTACGACCTCAATCGCACGCCGGCGGTCTGCCCGAAATGCGAGGCGGAGCAGCCGCCGCCGAAGCCGCGGATCGCGTATTATTCGCGTGGGGCGCCGAAGCGCTGGAGCTCGCCGGCGGCGGCGCCGGCGGTCGCGGCGGATGACGATGCCGCGGCGGCGGTTGAGGTGGATGACGATCTTGACGCGGTCGATCCGCCGGAGATCGATGACGATGATGATGACGACGACACCGATGTGGTGAAGCCGGAGATTGGAGTCGACGGATAATGGAGCAGTTCACCCTGGTGCGGCACGGGCTTTATGCGACGGCGGCGGACCCTCGCTATGAGGACAAGCTCGAGGTCAGCGAAGTGACGGCCGACCAGGCCTATCGGGTGCGCGCGGCGGGCGGGGTGCTGTTCGCCGATCGCGTGGCGGCGGAGGCGGTGTTGGCCGGGGCGCCGCGCGGGTATTTCGCCAATGTGCGGATCAACGGGGCGGAGGTGTTCGTGCCGGCGCCGGCGAAGGGGACGATGCTGTAGAGAGTGGAAAGGAAGTGCTGCTTTTTTGAAAAAAAGAAGCAAAAAACTTCTACTCGTTTGGCGTGTACCGCTCCGACCTGTCCGAGGGGTGCAGGCCAACGGCATGGGAGAGCGCTCTCGCGGATCGAAGCCGATCCGCTGCCGCTCCCGCCGCCGCTACGCTTCGCTTCGCGTCAGAGTTTTTTTGGTTCTTTTTGTTCACAAAAAGAACTTTCTTCCCTTCCCAAACTTCGGCTTCTCAACCGAATGGAGTCATCATAGTTTCATCCTGAGCAGACGATATTTCTGCAAGGATGGAAATATGGAAACCCGACAGGCCGCAGGCATGCTCGCCGCGTTGGCGCAGGAGACGCGGCTCGATCTGCTGCGTCTGCTGTTCGCCCGCGGCGCCGCGGGCCTGGCCGCCGGCGACATTGCCGCGCGGCTGGGCGTGCCGCCCTCCACCCTCTCCTTCCACCTCGCCGCCATGGAGCGCGAAGGGCTGCTGACGGCGACGCGGCAGGGGCGGAGCATCGTCTATGCGGTGCGCGTGCTGGGCCTGCGCGACCTGCTGGGGTTCCTCACTGAAACCTGCTGCGCGGGCCAGCCTGGCCTGTGCGGCGACATCGCCGGGCTGTTGCCGGCGGTCAGCGAGGCACCAGCGATGACCCCATCCTTCAATGTTCTCTTTCTTTGCACCGCCAATTCGGCGCGGTCGATCATGGCCGAGGCGATTCTCAACACGATCGGCGCCGGGCGGTTCCGCGCGTGGTCGGCCGGCTCGGCGCCGGCGGAGCGGCCGCAGCCGGCGGTGATCGCGCGGCTGGCGGCGCTGGGGCACGATGTGAGCGGGTTGCGCAGCAAGTCCTGGGAGGAATTCATGGGGCGAGAGGCGCCGCGGATGGATTTCGTCATCGCGCTGTGTGACATGCTGGAGGGGCAGCACTGCCCGGATTTCGGCGATCGCGCGGTGACCGGCGCCTGGCCGCTGCCGGATCCCATGAAGTTCACCGGCAGCGCGATTGAGCAAGCGGCGCTGTTGAACGAGTTGTATGCGGCGCTCGACCGGCGCATCCGCATTTTCATCAACCTGCCCTTCGCGGCGCTCGACCGCATCGCCGTGCGCAAGCGGTTGGACGAGATCGGGGCGGGGGTGCGGGCATGAGCGTGCGGGTTGGCATCAGCGGGATGGGCCGCATCGGACGGCTGGCCCTGCGGGCGGCGCTCGGCGCGGCGGAGCGCCAAGAGGAAGACCCGCGGCGGGGCAACCGGCTGGACGTGGTGCACCTCAACGAGATCAAGGGGGGCGCGGCGGCCTGCGCGCATCTGCTGGAGTTCGACAGCGTACAGGGACGCTGGCGCGGGCCGGCGATCGGCGCGGAGGGGGAGGACGCGGTGCGGATCGGGGCGCGCCGGCTCGGATTTTCCGCCCATGACGCGCCCGGCGGGATTCCCTGGGGTGATTTGGGGGTGGACGTAGTGCTGGACTGCACCGGCAAGTTCCTCACCCCCGAGGCGCTGCACGGCCATCTCGATCGCGGGGCGAAGCGGGTGATCGTGGCGGCGCCGGTGAAATTCGATAGCGTGCTCAACGTGGTGGTCGGCGTGAACCATCATTTGTATGACCCGGCGCGGCACAGGATCGTCACGGCGGCTTCCTGCACCACCAATTGCCTCGCACCGGTGGTGAAGGTGGTGCATGAGGCGATCGGCATTCGGCACGGGCAGATCACCACGATCCATGACCCCACCAACACCAACGTGGTGACCGACGCGCCGCATCGCGATTTGCGCCGGGCGCGCAGTGCGATGCTGTCGCTGCAACCGACGACGACGGGGAGCGCTACCGCGATCGCGCTGATCTACCCCGAGCTGAAGGGCAAGCTGAACGGCCATGCGGTGCGGGCGCCGGTGCTGAATGCGAGTCTGACCGATTGCGTGTTCGAGATGCGGCGGGAGACCACCGCCGCGGAGGTTAACGCGTTGTTCGCCACCGCGGCTGCCGGGCCGCTGGCGGGGATTCTCGGCTATGAGACGCGACCGCTGGTTTCCGCCGATTATGCGCGGGATACGCGCAGCAGCGTCGTCGATGCGCTCTCCACCATGGTCACCGATGGCACGCTGCTGAAGGTGTATGCGTGGTACGACAATGAGATGGGCTATGCGTGCCGGATGGTCGATCTCGCCTGTCACATGGAAGCAATGGGGATCTGAGATGGCTCCGGCAGCCCGGCACTATGCGATCGTCACCGCGGCGTATTTCCTCTTCACGCTGACCGACGGCGCGTTGCGGATGCTGGTGCTGCTGCATTTCTACCGGCTCGGCTATACGCCCTTCACGCTGGCGACGCTGTTCCTGCTCTACGAGACCGCCGGGATTTTCACCAACGCGATCGGCGGCTGGCTCGCGGTGCGGTTCGGCATTCCGCGCATGCTGGCCTGCGGGCTGGGGGTGCAGATCGCCGGGCTCATGATGCTGTCGGCGCTCAATCCGGGCTGGACGGCGGCGGCTTCGGTCGTGTGGGTGGTGGTGGCGCAGGGGTTGGCGGGGGTCGCGAAGGACCTCACCAAGACCGCCTCCAAGAGCGCGATCAAGGCGACATCCGAGGGTGGGAACGCGCAGCTGTTCCGCTGGGTCGCCTGGTTCACCGGCTCCAAGAACGCGACCAAGGGGGCAGGGTTTTTCGCCGGCGGGGCGTTGTTGCAGTGGGCGGGGTTCGCGCCGGCGCTGTGGCTGATGGCGGGGATGCTCGGGCTGGTGTTCGTGATGGTATGGACGTCTCTCCCGCGCACGCTGGGCAAGGCCAAGGCTTCGAAATCGATGCGCGAGCTGTTCGCCAAATCGCCGGCGGTGAACCTGATGGCGGTGGCGCGGATCTTCCTGTTCGGGGCGCGGGACGTGTGGTTCGTGGTCGGGCTTCCGGTGTTTCTCTATGCGAGCGGTTGGACGTTCATGCAGGTCGCCGGATTTCTGGCGGTGTGGACGATCGGCTACGGCGCCGTGCAGGCCGGGGCGCCGGCGCTGGTTCGGCGCAGCGCGGACGGGTTGAGCCGGGAAGTGCCGGAGGCGCGGCGGTGGGGGGCGGTGCTGGCGGCGATTCCCGTCGTGCTGGCGTTGGTGCTCGGCAGGGCTGACCTGGCCCGGCCCGACCTCGTGCTGGTTGGTGGGCTCTGCCTGTTCGGGGTGGTCTTCGCGGTGATCTCCTCGCTGCATTCCTATCTCATCATGGCCTATGCCGGTTCCGAGAAAGCGGCGGAGGATGTCGGCTTCTACTATGCCGCCAATGCGGCGGGGCGGTTGATCGGCATCGTGCTCTCCGGGCTGCTGGCCAGCGCCGGCGGTATTCTCGCCTGTCTCTGGGGAGCGGCTTGCATGCTGGTGCTCTGCTGGGGTGTCACTCTATTGTTGCCCGCCAAACCACAGGATCGACCGGTGTGAACGTCTTCGAACGCTATCTGACCCTGTGGGTCGGGCTCTGCATGGCCGGCGGCATCGGCCTCGGCGCCTTCCTCCCCGCGCCTTTCCAGGCGCTTGGCCGTGCGACCGTGGCGCAGATCAACATCCCCATCGCCGTGCTGGTGTGGCTGATGATCATCCCCATGCTGATGCGGATCGACCCCGCGGCCCTGCGCCAGGTCGGCCGGCACTGGCGGGGTATCACCGTTACCCTCGGGATCAACTGGCTGGTGAAGCCGTTCTCGATGGCGCTGTTGGGCTGGTTCTTCATCGGCTTCCTCTTCCGCCCCCTGCTGCCCGCCGGCCAGATCGACAGCTACGTCGCCGGCCTCATCCTGCTCGCCGCCGCTCCCTGCACCGCGATGGTATTCGTCTGGTCCAACCTGGTGGACGGGGACGCCGAATTCACCCTCTCCCAGGTCGCGCTCAATGACGCGATCATGCTCGTCGCCTTCGCCCCCATCGTCGGCCTGCTGCTCGGTATCTCCGCCATCGCGGTGCCGTGGGATACGCTGGCGCTCTCCGTCATTCTCTTCATCCTCGTGCCGCTCATCATCGCGCAAGTCTGGCGCCGCCGCCTGCTCGCCACCGGCGGGCTTGAGCGGATGCGCGAACGCCTCGGGCCAGTCTCCATCTGCGCCCTGCTCGCCACCCTCGTGCTGCTCTTCGCCCTGCAAGGCCAGCAAATCATCGCCCAGCCAATGGTGATCCTGCTGCTCGCCGTACCAATCCTCATCCAAGTCTACTTCAACGCCGGCCTCGCTCTGCTGCTCAACCGCCAATGCGGCGAAAGCTTCGCCGTCGCCGCCCCCTCCGCCCTCATCGGCGCCAGCAACTTCTTCGAACTCGCCGTCGCCACCGCTATCGCCCTGTTCGGCTTCGAAAGCGGCGCCGCCCTCGCAACCGTCGTCGGCGTGCTCGTCGAAGTCCCCGTCATGCTCTCCGTCGTCGCGCTGGCCCGCCGGCTGCGGCCGGGGTGGAAGTAAGGAAGGCAAGGGGGCGCTGCCCCTGGACCCCGCTGGGGGATGATCCCCCAGACCCCATCCGTTTAAGAGGACGCTGAAAGAGAGAGGGGGCCTACTCCGTGGTTGCAACCACCGAGCAGGCCCCCTCTCTCTTTCAGCGTCACGCCTTCAATGCATAGAGGTCCAGGGGCTCGGCCCCTGGCGGGGGTCGAGGGGGCAGCGCCCCCTCGCCTTCCCTTACCTCTCCCGCCGCGGCTGGATGGGCGGCATGACGTCGGGGGTCATGGGGGGGACATACGGGGTATCGCGGGTGCGTTCGGCGAGGTCGGCTTTGGCGGCGGCGATGAGATCGGGGTTTTTGATGGCATCGATGGCGGTGCCGGCCATGACTTTGGCGACGTGGACCATGCC
>CAIYPH010000538.1 GCA_903928045.1 uncultured Rhodospirillales bacterium | reverse complement strand
TTTTGAAAAAAAGAAGCAAAAAACTTTTATCCGTTTGGATTAGATGTATATTAGTTGCTAAATCGGAACGAAATAGGCGTGTGTTTGCGTGGGGTGTTCGGGGTCTCATTTTCGAGAATTTTGACTTTGCCGGTGAGGTGTGGGGTGGGGGGCACTCGACTCGGCCGGGTTGAGGAATAGGGGCGCGCACGAGGCGTGAGGCGCGGGCTTTCGTTTGAGGGTACGGGGGCGCTTCGCGCGCGCTCCCGGCGCTGATTCGCCCGGGGGCTGGGGCGGGCCGGGACGGAGGCCGGGCGGGGGCGGGAGGTGGCGCGCTTGGGTTGTTCGGGTGCGATCTCGCCGGCGGCGAGGCGCTCCAGCAGGTCGGCGAATTGGGTCATCGTCGCTTCGATGTAGCGCCAGGCTTCAGCCTGCTGCGCCCGCTTCCCCGCGCCGGGCAGAATCCGACCGAACAGCGTGGCGAACCAAAGCGCGATGGCGCTCAGGCGTCGCAGCTGCTCGATCGCGCGCAGGACGGGGGAGGGGGCGGGATTGCTCATGGGTGGGTTTTAGCCCGCCTATGCGCGAATGTCAATCATAAAAACTATGAAAGTTAGTAAAAATATGCGCACACCACCGACGCCTGCCCGCGGAGAGGGCGAAGCCTATAGGCGTTGCCAAATCCCGATAGAGCCGTACCAGCAAACTCGCGATCGAGCTCGGGCGCTTAACGGATAAAAGTTTTTTGCTTCTTTTTTTCAAAAAAGAAGCGCTTGCCTACTTCCGTCGGCCCGCCGCGGCTCAGGCCGCGGCGGCGTCCACCATGGCGCGGGCGGATTGGATGCGATCCATGGCGGCGTCGAGCGTGACGACATCCATTTTATCGGCGGCGGCGTAGTCGGCTTCCGCCGCGGCGAGGCGCTTTTCGCCCTCGGCGCGGGAGACATCGGCCAGCGGGGTGGCTTCGGTGGCCAGGACGGTCACCCGCTCCGGCGTCACTTCGGCGAAACCGCCGGAGACGTAGAGCTGTTCCTTCACCTGGCCGCCTTCGTAGAGACGGATCGTGCCGCCGCGCAGCAGCACGATCATCGGGGAGTGCCCTTGCAGCACGCCCATTTCGCCCTCGTAGGCCGGCAGCACCACCATCTCCACGGGACGGGAGAGGAGGAGCTTTTCCGGGCTCACGATTTCCAGTTCGACCGGCATGGTCCTACTCCCCGTTGGTCGATCAGGCCGCGGCCTTCATCGACTCGGCCTTCTTCACGGCCTCCTCGATGGTGCCGACCATGTAGAAGGCGCCCTCGGGAAGGTGGTCATACTCGCCGGCGACGATCGCCTTGAAGCTGCGCACGGTGTCGGCGATCGGCACGAACACGCCGGGGAAGCCGGTGAAGACTTCAGCGACGTGGAAGGGCTGGCTGAGGAAGCGCTGGATCTTGCGGGCGCGCGCCACGACCAGCTTGTCCTCTTCCGAGAGCTCGTCCATGCCGAGAATGGCGATGATGTCCTGCAGCGACTTGTAGGTCTGCAGCACGCGCTGAACTTCGC
>CAIYPH010000537.1 GCA_903928045.1 uncultured Rhodospirillales bacterium | reverse complement strand
CAACGCCTCCGCGATCTGCACCGCGTTCAACGCCGCCCCCTTCAGCAGCTGATCCCCCGCCACCAGCATGGCAATCGAGCGCCCCGAGGGGTCCGAGGCATCCTCGCGCAGGCGGCCGACCAGCACGTCGCCTTGGCCGCTCGCCTCATTGGGCATCGGGAAGTGGTTATGCGCCCGGTCATCGACGATGCGGATGCCGGGTGCGGCTTCCAGCACCTCGCGGGCGGCGGCGACGGTCATCGGTCGATCGAACTCCACGGTCATGGCAATGGTGTGGGCCCGCAGCACGGGAACGCGGACGCAGGTGATGCCGATGCGCAGGTCCGGTGCGTCGAGGATTTTGCGCAGTTCGCGCACGGCCTTGATCTCCTCGCCGTTTTCGCCGGTGTCGGCGTCAACGGCGGCATCGTGGCTGAACAGGTTGAAGGCGTAGGGATGCGCCATCACGCGCGGCGCGAAGGCCTCGCCGGCGAGATAGGCTTGCGTGGACGCGCGCAGCTCCTCCATCGCCGCCGCGCCGGCGCCGGAAGCGGACTGGTAGGTGGCGGCGATCACACGGCGGATCGGGTTGGCCCGGTGCAGCGGCGCCAGGGGAACGGCGGCGATGATGGCGACGCAATTGGGGTTGGCGATGATGCCATGGTGCTGGGCGATGGTTGCCGCGTTCACCTCGGGCACCACCAGCGGCACGTCCGGCTCCATGCGGAAGGCCGAGCCGTTGTCGATCACCACCGTGCCTCGGGCGGCGGCGCGCGGGGCATAGGCTTTGGAGGCGGTGGAACCGGCGGAGAACAGGGCGATATCGATGCCATCGAGGCTGTCATCGCCGATGGCCTCCACCGTCAGCATTTCGCCGCGAAACGCGATCTGCCGGCCGGCCGAGCGGGGGGAGGCGAAGAGGCGGAGGGAGGCGAGCGGGAAGCCGCGCGCTTCGAGGCAGGCGACCAGCTCAACGCCCACCGCCCCGCTGGCGCCGACCACGGCGACGCTGGGATGGGCAGGGATCGACCGGCGGGCGCCGGCATGGAGGGCTACAGGGGGATTGTCGTTCGGCATCATCAGTCTCCAGAAAAGCCGGAGACGGGCGCCGTTGTTCCGCAGGCCCCGTCCGTTTCCGGCGGGGCCTCGGGGGGAACGCTATGCCAGCGGCATCCGCGCGCACACACCCGAGGACGCCCCGCCACAGGGCGTCTTCGACTTCAGCGTGCGCTTGGTCATGACGGTGAACATCCGGGCTGCGTATCAGCCCGGGGCGGCGGATGCAAGGGAGGAAGGACGCGCTTCTTTTTTGAAAAAAAGAAGCAAAAAACTTTTATCCACTTGGCGGGTACCGCTTCCAAGTATCCGCGGGGGGTACGCCAACGGCATGGAACGGGGTGAAAAGTCTTTTTGGTTCTTTTTGTTCACAAAAAGAACACCCTTCCATCCCGTCTTGCGTTTACCGATCCAACCACTCCCGCACGGCGAATTTCAGGAACGCGAAATCTTCCACCGACACATTGGGGTTCCCCGCGCGATGGCCCCACACGGACGGCACCGGGCGGAGTTCGCAGACATGGAGGTAAGGCAGTTCGGCGGCGTTGTCGGCGGGGGGGAAGTAGAGGTCGGTGCGGCCGGGCAGCAGGAGCATGCGGGCCTGGATGGCTTGCAGAGCGGCGACGAGATCGCCCTTGTAAAGCGGGTTGTCGCTGATATCGCCGTTGTACCAGGTGACGAGCTGGGCGTAGAGGTTGGCGGCCTTGCGGGCGTGGTAGCGCTCCTCCCAGTCGGTGCGGAGGAACGTGTCGAGATCGGGGGCCTTGAGGGCGGTGAGGTGGAGGTTGGCGCGGTAGAAATCCTGGCTCAGCGCCCAGCCGGCGTAGATATGGGCGAAGGCCTTGAGGGCCTTGCGCGGCTCGGACGAGAACTGGCCGTTGCCGATATATTCGGGCGCGGCTTCCAGGGTGCGCAGCAGGCTCGAGAGGAACACCTTGTTGTGGGTGGCGGTGCGGGCGGTGCCGCAGACGGCGAAGGCGCGCTCGACCTGGCCGGGGAACAGCGCCGCCCAGTGATAGGCCTGCTGGGCGCCCATCGAGAAGCCGTAGACGGCGGCGACGCGCTCGATGCCGAACACCTCGCGCAGCAGGCGGGCCTGGGCGGTGACGTTGTCGTAGGAGGTGACGATCGACGGCCAATCCGCCTGATCCGCGGCCGAGGAGGACAGGCCGTTGGAGAACATGTTGGGGATGACGATGAACCAGCGCGTGGGCTCCAGGATGCCATCGGGGCCGATCAGCCAGGCCATGTCCGGGTGCTGCGCCGTGTAGGAGCAGGGGTAGACGACGACGTTGTCCTTCGCCGCGTTCAGCGTGCCGTGGGTCTGCCAGACGATCTTCGCGTCACGGATGACGCCGCCTTTCTGGACTTCGAGGTCACCGAGGGAGAAAACGCCGCCGTTTTGGGGCCAGGACATGGATCAGCCTTTCTTGAGGGCGGCGAGTTCGGCCGAGAGACGCTCGATTTCGGCGCGCAGCCGCTCGGCCTCGTCCTGCGGCGGCTTGGGCGGCTCGGCGGCGGGCACGAAGGGGGTGAACAGGCTCATCGCCCGCTCCATCATCGCCATGTTCTGCCGCCCGACTTCCTCGAGATTGCCGAAGGGGAAGATGCTGCCCATGGTTTTCTCGACGGCCTGGCGGACCTGCTCCTGCTGGCGGCCAAAATTGGCGAGGGATTGTTCGAGGAAATTCGGCACCAGGCCCTGCATCGAGTCGCCGTAGAAGCCGATGAGCTGGCGCAGGAAGCCGGTGGGCAGCAAAGCGCGGCCCTTGGCCTCCTCCTCGACAATGATCTGGGTGAGGACGGAGCGGGTGATGTCTTCGCCGGTTTTCGCGTCATAGACGACGAAATTTCGCCCGCCGCGCACCATCTCTGCGAGCGAATCGAGCGTGATGTAGCTCGAGCTCTCCGTGTTATAGAGCCGGCGGTTGGCGTATTTCTTGACGACGACCGGGGGTTTGTCGCCGGAGCCGGCCGGGTCGGTCTCGTTGGTCTGCGACATCGCTCACACTCGCGGTTGATCGGGAATCACGTTAGCATGATGCAGCGCAACATCCAAAAGCTACAAGCGACGGGGCGGGGGCGCCGGAGGACGAATGGCGGATGAGCGAACCCCATGCGCCAGTGACTGCGCCCGATCTCACCAAGCTGGCGCAGGATTGGATCACCCTGTGGCAGAGCGAACTCGCGGCGCTGGCCGCCGATCGCGAGGCGCAGGAGATGTGGCGCACCTGGCTCGCGGTATGGGCGGGCGTGGCGGCGAGCGCGATGAAGGCGCTGCCGCGCCATGACGGCGTCCATGCAGGGGGAGGTGGGGCCGCTGATGCGCCGCGGGCCGCGCCCGCTGCTGCTGCATCTGACCCTCGCGATGCTGAAATCGACCGCCTCGGTCGCCGGATTGCCGAGCTTGAACGCCGGCTCGACGGCATGGAGCCAGGCCGCGGCTGAAATCGCCGCAGCACTTCAGGGCCGCGAGATGGCGTTCTCGCAGGAGGTGCTGGCCGAGACGCTGCGCCAGGACGCCGGGCTGATCGCCGGCATCGCCGCCTACCGCGCCCACCCCTATGCCCGCCGCCTGCCCGACCCGCCGGCGATCTGGGCCGAAGGGGGCAGCCGGGTTCTGGACTACGCCAACGCCGATGCCGCCGGGCCGGCGGTGCTGTTCGTGCCCAGCCTGGTGAATCGCGCCTATGTGCTCGATCTCGCTTCTGATCGCTCGATGATGCGCTTCATGGCGGCGCAGGGGGTGCGCGCCGCGCTGCTCGACTGGGGCTGGCCGGGGGAGGTGGAGCGCGGCTTCGGCCTCACCGATTATATCGCCGGGCGGCTCGAACGGGCGGTAGCCGCCTTCGGCCAACCCGTGGTGCTGGCCGGATACTGCATGGGCGGGCTGCTCACCCTGGCGTTGGCGCAACGCCGCCCCGATCTCGTCCGCGGCCTCGCGCTGCTCGCCACCCCCTGGGATTTCCACGCCGCCGACGCCGAGTCCGCCCGCACGCTCGCCGGCATGCTGCCGCTGCTGGAACCGGCCCTCGCCCTCGGCGGCACCCTGCCAGTGGATATGTTGCAGATGCTGTTCGCCCTGCTCGACCCCTGGGGCATCGCGACGAAATACCGCGGTTTCGCCGACCTCGATCCCGCCAGCCCCCGCGCCATCGGCTTCGTCGCGCTCGAGGATTGGCTCAATGACGGCATCCCCCTCGCCGCCCCAGTAGCGCGGGAGACGTTGAGCCAGTGGTATGGCGGCAACGCCACCGCCCGCGGCGAATGGCGGGTGGCCGGTCTGCCAGTCGATCCCCGCCGCATCGCCGCCCCCGCCTTCGTCGCCGTGCCGGCCGCCGATCGCATCGTGCCGCCCGAGAGCGCCCGCCCCCTTGCCGCCCTGCTGCCGAACGCCCACCTCATCGAGCCAAGAGCCGGCCATATCGGCATGGCCGCCGGCGCCTCGGCCGAGCGGGTGCTGTGGCGGCCGTTGCTGGCGTGGATCAGGGGTCTCGAATGAGCGCGCTGACACCCCTGCTGCATTGCGATATAAGGCGCGTGGGACCGAAGCCTGCAAGGAGAACACGGATATGGATGATATCGTCATTGTCGCCGCGGCGCGCACGCCGGTTGGCAGCTTCAACGGAGCCTTCGCCAGCGTCGCCGCCCATGTGCTGGGCGCCACCGCCATCCAGGGCGCGCTCGCCAAGGCCGGGCTCGAGGCCGCCGACGTCGACGAGGTCATCCTCGGCCAGGTGCTGACCGCCGCCCAGGGCCAGAACCCCGCCCGCCAGGCCGCCCGCGCCGCCGGCGTGCCCGATGCCGCTACCGCCTTCGGCATCAACCAGGTCTGCGGCTCCGGCCTGCGCGCCGTGGCGCTGGCCGCCCAGCAGATCCGCACCGGTGAAAGCAGCATCGTCGTCGCCGGCGGACAGGAGAGCATGAGCCAGTCCACCCACGCCGCCTATCTCCGCGCCGGGCAGAAAATGGGCGACATGTCCTTCATCGACACCATGATCAAGGACGGGCTGTGGGACGCCTTCCACGGCTACCACATGGGCACCACCGCCGAGAACGTCGCCCGCGCCTACCAGATCACCCGCGAACAGCAGGACGAATTCGCCGTCGCCTCGCAAAACAAGGCCTCCGCCGCGCAGAAAGCCGGCCGCTTCGCCTCCGAGATCGTCCCCGTCACCATCAAGGGCCGCAAGGGCGATATCGTCGTCGACCAGGACGAATACATCCGCCACGACTCCAACATCGAAACCATGGCCAAGCTGCGCCCCGCCTTCAGCAAGGACGGCACGGTGACCGCCGGCAATGCCTCCGGCATCAATGACGGCGGCTGCGCCCTGGTGATGATGTCCGGCGCCGAAGCCGCCCGCCGCGGCCTCACGCCGCTGGCCCGCATCGCCTCCTTCGCCACTGCCGGCGTCGATCCCTCGGTGATGGGCACCGGCCCCATCCCCTCCAGCCGCAAGGCGCTCGAGCGGGCCGGCTGGAAGCACGAAGACCTCGACCTCATCGAGGCCAACGAAGCCTTCGCCGCCCAGGCCTGCGCCGTGAACAAGGACATGGGCTGGGATACCGCCAAAGTGAACGTCAACGGCGGCGCCATCGCCATCGGCCACCCCATCGGCGCCTCGGGCGCCCGCGTGCTCATCACCCTGCTCCACGAAATGCAGCGCCGCGACGCCCATAAAGGCCTCGCGACCCTGTGCATCGGCGGCGGCATGGGCGTGGCCATGTGCGTGGAGCGGTAGGCAAGCGAAGGCGAGGGGGCGCTGCCCCCTCGACCCCCGCCAAGTCCGGTGCGCGCCTTCGCGCGACGGGCCGAGCCCCTGGACCTCATGCATTAAGGGTTGATGCCTCAGGAGGGAGGGGGGCCATCTCCGAGGTTGCAACCACCGAGTAGGCCCCCCTCCCTCCTGAGGCATCCTCTTCAACGGATGCGGGTCTGGGGGCTCAGCCCCCAGCGGGGTCAAGGGGCAGAGCCCCTTGCCTTCGCCTTCTACGGAGCCACGCCCATGACCGACCTTGTCTACGCCGATGCCAAGATCCGCGGGATTCTTCAGCGGGTGAAGACGATTGCCATGGTGGGCGTGTCGTCCAATTGGAACCGTCCTTCGTATTTCGTGATGAAGTATCTGCAGGGGAAGAGCTATCGGGTGATCCCGGTGAACCCCGGGATTGCCGGGCAGACTCTGTTGGGTGAGACGGTTTACGCGAGCCTGCGGGACATCCCGGAGCCCATCGACATGGTCGATTGCTTCCGCGCCTCCAACCAGATCGGGCCGATCGCCGAGGAGGCGATTGCGATTGGGGCCAAGGTGCTGTGGATGCAGCTTGGCGTGCGTAATGACGACGCGGCCGCAGTGGCGGAGGCGGCGGGGCTTGAGGTGGTGATGAACCGCTGCCCGAAGATCGAATTCGGGCGGCTGGGCGGTGAGTTGTCGTGGAGCGGGGTGAATTCCGGCATCATCCGCAACCGCGCCCCGGAGGCGCCGATCGCACCGCGCGCCCGCACCACGGTGCCCGCCGGCAATCGCACATACGGCATCGAGACGCTGGCCGTGCATGCCGGCGCCTCGCCCGACCCGGTGACCGGCGCGCGTTCGACGCCGATCTACCAGACGACATCCTACGTCTTCCAGGACGTCGATCACGCCGCCTCGCTCTTCAACCTGCATAATTTCGGTTACATCTACTCGCGGCTGACCAACCCGACCGTCTCGGTGCTGGAGGAGCGCATCGCGACGCTGGAAGGCGGGCGGGCGGCGGTGGCGGCCTCCTCCGGCCATGCCGCGCAGTTCATTACCTTCTTCACGCTGATGGAGCCGGGCGATCATTTCGTCGCCTCGCGCAACCTCTATGGCGGCTCGCTGACCCAGTTCTCGCTCTCCTTCAAGCGGCTGGGCTGGCATTGCAGCTTCGTGGACCCGACCGACCCCGCCAACTTCGCCGCCGCCATCGGCGAGAAGACCAAGGCGATCTTCATCGAGAGCCTGGCCAACCCCGGCGGCGTGGTGGTGGATATCGAGGCGATCGCCAAGGTGGCGCATGCCAACGGCATTCCGCTCATCGTCGACAACACCCTGGCGACGCCATTCCTGTGCCGGCCCTTCGAGTGGGGCGCCGATATCGTGACGCACTCCACCACCAAATTCCTCGCCGGCCATGGCAATTCGCTCGGCGGTGCCGTGGTTGAATCGGGCAAGTTCGACTACGCGGCCTCCGGCAAATTCCCCTCGATGACCGAGCCCGAGCCGGCCTATCACGGCCTCAAATTCTACGAGAATTTCGGCGATTTCGCCTTCACCACCAAGGCCCGCGCGGTGGCCCTGCGCGATTTCGGCCCCACCCTCTCGCCGCAGAACGCCTTCTACACCATCACCGGCATCGAGACGCTGCATGTCCGCATGGAGCGCCACGTCGCCAACGCGCAGCGCGTGGCGGAGTTCCTCGCGGGGCATGACCGCGTCGCCTGGGTGTCCTATGCCGGTCTGCCCGGCAATCGCTATTACGATCTCGCCCGGAAATACATGCCGAAAGGCGCCGGCGCGGTGTTCACCTTCGGCGTGAAGGGCGGCTACGCGGCGGGGGTGAAGCTGGTGGAATCGGTCAAACTCTTCTCCCACCTCGCCAATGTCGGCGACACCCGCAGCCTCGTCCTCCACCCCGCCTCCACCACCCATCGCCAGCTCACCGACGAGCAGCGCGCGGCAAGCGGCGCGGGGGATGACGTGATCCGCCTCTCGATCGGGCTGGAAGCCGCCGAAGACATCATCCGCGACCTCGACGAAGCGCTCGCCGAATAACGCACAGGGAAACGCACCATGCAGAAAATCGCTCTCGGCCGCTCCGGCATCACCGTGCCCCCGGTCATTTTCGGCTGCAACGTCCTCGGCTGGACCGCGGACAAGGCGCAGTCCTTCCGCCTGCTCGATGCGCTGGTGGATGCCGGGCTGAACGCCTTCGACACCGCCGACGTCTATTCCGCCTGGGTGCCGGGCAACCAGGGCGGCGAGTCCGAGACCATCATCGGCGAGTGGCTGAAGGCGCGCGGCCGCCGGAATGACGTGGTGATCCTCACCAAGGCCGGCATGGAAATGCCCGGCAAGGGCAAGGGCCTCTCCCCCGCCTATCTCGCGCGCGCCGTTGAGGATTCGCTCTCCCGCCTCGGCATCGAGCGGATCGACCTCTACCAGGCCCATCGCGACGACGGCGAAACCCCGCATGCAGATGTGCTGGGCGCCTTTCAGCGCATGATCGAGGCCGGCAAGGTCGCCGCCATCGGCGCCTCCAACTACACGGCGACGCGCTTCAAGGAGGCACTCGCCGCCAGCGCCGCCCACGGCCTGCCGCGCTTCGAGACGATGCAGCCGATGTACAACCTGATGGAGCGCGGCATCGAGGCCGACCTGCTGCCGCTCTGCGCGGCCGAAGGGGTGGGCGCGATTCCCTATTACGCCCTCGCTTCGGGCTTCCTCACCGGCAAGTATCGCGGCGAGGCCGATCTCGGCAAAAGCCCGCGCGGGCGCGGGGTGGCGAAGTATCTCGATGCGCGCGGCCTGCGCGTGCTGGCTGCGCTGGATGCGGTCGCTTTCCGCCATGGCATCACGCCCGGCCAGGCGGCGCTTGCCTGGTTCAAGGGCCGCCCCGGCATGGCCGCCCCCATCGCCAGCGCGACGACGCTGGAGCAGGTCGCCGAACTCGCCCGCGCCGCGACGGTGACGCTGGATGCCACCTGCGCCGCCGAACTCGACGCCGCGAGCGCCCCCACCGCGGCCTGACGCCCGCGCCGCGTACATGCGTCCGCCGCCGGGAGAAGCTGCCCCCGGCGGGGTTCAGGCCCAACGATGCCGGCGGTACATCGGCCGTCCGGCGCTTGCCGCGCCGAAACCTCCGGCGTCGCACCACGCAGCCGCCGTACGCGCGTCGGCCAGATGATCCGCCGCGCCAGCGCACGCCGCCCGGCATCGCCGGCCACGCGCGCCACCTCGGCGGCCATCCCCATCGTCCGCGGATCGGCCCAGAACGCCGGATCGGCCGTCAGCGCCGCATAGCGCTCCGCCGTCGCCAGCTCCCGCTCCACCCGTGCCAGGTGGCGGTGCCCCGCTTGCATCCCGGCCAGCCGCCCCCGCAACCCCGCGATCTTTCGCGAGAGGGCACACTCCACCATCAGGATCAGGCGCAGCACGAGGCGGCGCAAAATCTCCTGGAGGGTGGACGGGGCGGGCGACATCTTGATCTCCTATGTTGGCGTTGAGCCGTGAACATAGAAGGAACTAACGTCGATGTCAAGCGTGCATGACAGAAAAATTTGCATCCAAGTGGCGCAAGGGAAGGAAGCGCTTCTTTTTTGAAAAAAAGAAGCAAAAAACTTTTATTCCATTGGTGTGTACCGCTCCGCACCATCCGGCCAGCCAAGCCAACGGCAAGGGGCAGCGCTTTCGCGGATCGAAGGCGATCCGCTGTCGCTCCCGTCGCCGCTCCGCTGCGCTGCGCGTCAGAGTTTTTTTGGTTCATTTTGTTCACAAAAAGAACACGCTTCTGACCATGCTCTTCACCCCTCACACGCATCATGCAGCACCGCCGCCAGCGTCCCGCGCCGCGCCACAGCGATCCGCTCCATCCCGAGCCAGAAGCTGAGCGCCCTTAGCTCCGCGGCGAGTGCGTGGGCGGTGGCGCCGGGCTCCGCGTGATCCTCGATATTGGCGGCGTGGACGTGCAGCACGCGGTCCTTGCGGTCGGCCTTGAGGTCGACGCGGGCGGCGATGCGGTCGCCGTGCAGGAAGGGGAGCACGTAGTAGCCGTCGGTGCGCTGCTCTTTTGGGGTGTAGAGGCCGATGCGGTAGTGGAAGCCGAGGGTGCGCAGCGCCCGGTCGCGCTCGAACAGCAGCGGGTCGAACGGCGAGAGCAGGGCCGCGGCCTCGACACGGCGGGGCGTCTTGGCTTCGTGCCAGAGAAAAGCCTGCGGCTTCCAGCCCTCCACCTCGCAAGGGATGAGTTCGCCCGCCTCGACCAGCTCCTCCACCCGCGGCTTGGCCTCGGGCTTCAGGCGCCAATAGGCCCGCAGGTCGATCTCGGTGGCGACCCCGGTGGCGGCGGCGGCGATGCGCAGCAGGCCGCGCTGCGCCTCGGCGCGATCGGGGATTGGGAGATCGCGAATGGCGGCGGGGATCACGCGCTCCGGCAGGTCATATACCCGCTCGAAGGCGCCGCGCCGGTGGGAGACGCAGAGTTCGCCGATGGCGAAGAGGTATTCGGCGGCCATCTTGCTGT
>CAIYPH010000536.1 GCA_903928045.1 uncultured Rhodospirillales bacterium | reverse complement strand
GATTTCAACGCGTCATGCAGCGCATCGAGATCCACCAGCGGGCCACGAGCGGTGTTGACGAGGATCAGATTGTCCTTCGCCCAGGACAGGCTCTCCGCGTTGATGATGTTGCGCGTTGAGTCCGTATAGGGCGCGTGAAGGCTGATGGCGTCCGAGGCTTCCATCAACTCCTTGAGGCTGCGGGCGCGGCGATAGCCGACGCCGAGTTCCACCCCGTTGGGCAGCTCCGGATCATAGAACATGATGTCCATGTCGAAGCCCTTGGCGCGCCGCGCGGCGGCCATGCCGATGCGGCCCAGGCCGATGATGCCGAAGGTCTGCCCGCGCAGCCGGCGCATCAAGGGCGCGCCAGGCGCCCAGCCCCAATTGCCCACGGGATCGGCGGCGAGCCTGGTGGCGTAGTAGTGGGTGCCGCGCGCCAGCGTCAGCATCAGCGAGACCGCATGGTCCGCCACTTCCGAGGTGCCGTAATCCGGCACGTTGCAGACCGGCACGCCGCGGGCGCCCCAGGCCTTGCTGTCGAGATTTTCGTAGCCGACGCCCATGCGCACGATGATCTTGCAGTTGGGATACTGGTTCACATCGCCGACGTCATGGTTCGCCGAGCCCGAGATGATGCCATCGGCGGCGATCTTCTCGGCCTCCGGCGCATCCTGGTCGACGCCGTAGGAGGTGGTGGCGGCAAAATCCCCGAAGGTCGCCTGTTCCAGCCCGTCCGGCGATTTCGGGTAGATGAGATATAGCACGTTGTCCATGTTCAGCCCTCTTTCACGACGCCGATGGTGGCGCCCATTTTAATGTCCTGCCCCACGGTCTTCACCACCTGGGCGACGATGCCGGTGGCCGGCGCCTCGATCTCCACCACCGCCTTGTCGGTCTCGATCTCGGCGACGATGTCGCCCTTGGCCACCTTCGCGCCGTCATCGACGGTCCAGCGCACCAGCTTGCCGGAATCGACCGTGAGATCGCCGAACGGCATGTTGATCAGCGCGCCCTTGAGCGTGCCGAGCGAGGGGGCCGGCGGCGGCGCCTTGGGCGCGGCGGCGGCGGTGATCACCTCGACGGGCGCCTGCACCCCATCGGGCCGCCCCTTCCAGCGCCAGGGCGGCGTCGCGGTGCCGGCGAGCACCTCCTTGGCGCGGGCAGCGACGCGATCGGCGCTGACCAGCATGGCGCGTTCCAGCGCCGGGCCGAAGGGATGCGTCACCGGCGCGGTGTGCAGCCGGGCGACCGGGGCGTCGAGCTGATCGAAGGCCAACTCGTTCATCGCCTGGCCGAGTTCGGCACCCACGCCCATCATCGGCCAGCCCTCATCGACGACGAGCAAATGATGGGTCTTGCTCACGCTCTCCGCGACCGTATCGACGTCGAGCGGCTGGATGGTACGCAGGTCGATCACCTCCGCCTCGATGCCCTCGGCGGCCAGCGCCACGGCGGCTTCCAGCGCGCGATGCACCATCTGGCCGGAGGCGGCGATGGTGATGTGCTTGCCCGGCCGCGCGATGCGGGCGAGGCCAAAGGGTACGAAATGATCATCCCCCTCCGGCACCGGGCCCTTGGAGGCGAACAGCGCCTTGGTCTCCAGCATCAGCACCGGATCGCCGGCGTTGAGCGCGGTCTTCATCAACCCCTTGGCGTCGGCGGGGTTGGAGGGCATGCAGACGATGAGGCCGGGGATATGCGCCCAGATCGGGTGATAAGTGCCGGAATGGTGCGGGCCGGTGGAGCGCACCGTGCCGCAGCCGACCCGCAGGATCATCGGCGCATTCATCTGCCCGTTCGACATATAGCGCAGCTTGGCCGCCTGCAGCGCGATCTGCCCGCCGGCCTCGAACAGGAAATCCGCGAACATCAAATCGGCGATCACCCGCACGCCGGTCGCCGAGGCGCCCACGGCCGCACCCGTGAACCCCTGCTCGGAGATCGGCATGTCGATCACCCGGCCGGCGCCGAATTCCTGATACAGCCCCTTGGTGTGCGCAAACGAGCCGCCGCGCTCGCCGGTGCCCTCGCCGAAATAGAGGATGTTGCGTTCCTTGCGCATTTCCTCTGCGATGCCGTCCCGCACCGCGTCGAGCCAGGAGGTCTCCTTGGTGGCGCGGGCCGGGCGCTTCTGCGTGGCGATGGCGGGGTTCATCGGGTCGGCGTAGGTGTGCTGGAACACCGTGGTGCCATCGGGCTCGGCGGAAGCGCGGGCGAACTCCACGCTCTCCTGCACCACGTCATCAACGCGCTTTTCGATGGCGCCGAGCACGGATTCGGTGGCGATGCCGAACTCATCCTTGAGCCGGGCGCGGAAGGTGGTGACCGGGCAACGGGCGATCCAGGAATCGACCTCCTCCTGGCTGCGGTAGGTGCCAGTGACCGGATCGCCCTCGTGATGGCCGACGGTGCGGTAGGTCTTGGCCTCGATCAGCGTCGGCCCTTCGCCACGGCGGCCGCGCTCCACGGCCTCCTTCACCGCGGTCCACATCGCCACTACGTCATTGCCATCCACCGCCACCCCCGCGATGCCGTAAGCGGCAGCGCGGCTGGCGATCTCCGGATTGTTGGTGACGGTGTTGAGCGGTGTCGCCGTCGCGTAAAGGTTGTTCTCGCAGACGAACACAACGGGCGCCTTGAGGAAACCCGCGATGTTCAGCGCCTCGTGGAAACCGCCATGGCTGGTGGCGCCATCGCCGAAGAAGGCGACGCCGACATCCCCGGTGCCGCGATGCTTGGCGCCGATCGCCACACCCAGCGCATGCGGCGCCCCGGAGGCGACCACGCCGTTGGTGCCGAACAGGCCGACCGAGCGGTCGTACAAATGCATCGTGCCGCCGCGCCCGCCAACGATGCCGCCGCCCTTGCCGTAGAGCTCGGCCATCAGCGCCTTGGGGTCCATCCCCTTGGCGAGCGCGTGGCCGTGGCCGCGATGGGTGGAGGTGATCCAGTCCGCCGGCGTCAGATGGGCACACACCCCGGTCGCCACCGCTTCCTCGCCGATATAGAGATGCAGGAATCCCGGCGTTTCGCCGGTGCGGCAGGCGATCTGCGCGGCCTGCTCGAAGCGGCGGAGCAGCACCATCTGCTCGTAGAGCCGCAGCATTTCCTCGGCTGTCAGACCCTCCGGCAGCGGCGGCTGGTTTTCGCGTTGCGCGGTGGTTGCTTTCCTGGCCATGCGACCGTTCCCTCGTTCTGTGCCGGTTGAGCCGCCTTGGCGGCGGGGGCAAAGATTATAATAGGTCAGGCTAGCCAGGACGGCTCGCCGCCGCAAGCGGGGGCCGCGCTTTGACGCCACGTCAGCGGCGGGCTACGCGCTGAGGATCATAACGAGGGAGGCCAGCATGCAACCGAACGACGCCAATTATCCCAGCCTGCGCGACAAGGTCGTGTTCGTCAGCGGCGGCGCCACCGGGATCGGCGCATCCCACGTCGCCCATTTCGCCGCCCAGGGCGCCCAGGTCGCCTTCGTCGATATCCAGGACGCCGCCGCCGAGGCGCTGGCCGAGGCGATCGCGGCCAAGGGGCAGAAGAAGCCGCTGTTCATCCACTGCGACCTCCGGGACATCGCCGCCTATCAGGCTGCCATCGCGCTCGCGGCGTCGACCTTCGGCACCATCAACGTGCTAGTGAACAACGCTGCGCATGATGAGCGGCACGACTGGAAGACCGTCACGGTGGAGTATTGGGAGGATCGGCTGGCGGTGAACCTCCGCCACCAGTTCTTCGCCATCCAGGCGGCCGCCCCCTTCATGCAGAAGAACGGCGGCGGGTCGATCATCAATTTCGGCTCGATCTCCTGGCACCTCGCGATGGGCGGCATGCCCGCCTACACCACGGCGAAGGCCGGCATCGAGGGCCTCACCCGCTCCTTCGCCAAGGATCTCGGGCCGGACAATATCCGGGTCAACTGCGTCATCCCCGGCTGGATCCTCACCGAGCGGCAGAAGACCCTGTGGCTCACCCCGGAGGCCGAAGCCTCCACGCTTGCCGCCCAGTGCCTCAAGTGCATGCTGGTGCCGGATGATGTGGCGCGCATGGTGTTGTGGCTGGCCGCCGATGACAGCCGGATGTGCACCAGCCAGCTCTTCACCGTGGATGGCGGATGGTGGTGAGCGCGGCCGAAAGCGCGGCCAGCGGCGTCTCCCAGTCCCTCGCCCGGGGCTGACGGAACAGGCGGGCGGAGGGGTACCACGGGCTATCCGTCCGCTCCCGCAGCCAGCGGAAATCGCCGGCGAATTGCAGCAGAATCCACACCGGGCGCCCCATGGCGCCGGCGAGATGGGCGATCGAGGTATCGACGCTCACCACCAGGTCCATGCAGGCGAGCAGGGCGGCGGTGTCGCGGAAATCCGTGAGATCGGCGCTGTGCACATGCGCACCGGCGAGTGCCGCTTCGTCCGCTGGCCTTATGTCGCGTTGCAGGACATGGATGTCGGCGTCGGGCAGCGCGGCAAGGAACCGCTGGGCCGGGATCGATCGCAGCGCGTCGTCGGGGTGCTCGGGACTGCCGGAGAAGGCAACCCCGATTCGCCGCCGCGTCGGCCGGCCAAGCCGCGCCCGCCAGTCCGCCACGCGGGACGGTTCGGCGCTGAGATACGGCACGTCGCGCGGGATCGTCGCCAAGCGTGTGCCGAAGGCGCGCGGCAGGCTCAGCAGCGGGCAGCGGATGGCATGCGCGGGCACCGGCTCGTCGCGGGCAATCTCGCCCTGCGGAACCACCTCGTCGGCGAGATGCGCCACCAGCCCGGCGAGCGGCGCCTGGATCTGCAACACAACATGCCCGCCCCTTTGGCGGACCATGGGGGCGTAGCGGACGAACTGGATACTGTCCCCAAGCCCCTGTTCGCAATGCAGCAGCACCCGCTTGCCCGTGAGCACCCCACCGCCATCCCAGGTCGGTGTGCTGTACTCCGGCACATCGATGGTGAAGCGCGGGTCGAGCCAGCGCGCCTCGTAATCCCGCCATCCCCCGCGGAAATCACCGAGCGTCAGCTGCGCGATCGCGGCGCCGAAGGTGGCGTGGAAGGGGTTGGGGTCGAGCTTCATTGCCCGGCGGAACCACTCCAGCGCCTCGACCGGGCGATCGAGCGCGAGCAGGGCGCCACCGAGATTATTGGCTGCCTGGGCATAGGCGGGGTCGGCCTGGACGGCACGGCGCAGATAGGGCTCCGCCTCCTCCGGGCGGTTCAGCGCGATCAGGGAGTTGCCGACATTATTGAGCGCGCCGGCGACATCGGGGCGCAAGGCGACGACGCGGCGGTAATGGTCGAGCGCCTCGGCCGGACGCCCCATGGCATGGAGCGCATTGCCGAGATTGGTGAGCACGCCGGAATGGTCGGGATGGGCGAGCAACAGGCGGCGATATTCGATGGCCGCCTCGCCCGGCCGGTCGGCCGCGAGCAGCGCATTGGCGAGGTTGAAGCGCAACTCCGGCCGCTCCGGCTCGCCGGCAACCGCTCGCGCCAGGGCATCGATATCCCCGCTCATCGCCACGCGCCAGCGGCGAGGGCGGCGCGCACCCGCTCGATCACCCCGGCCCAGCCCTCCGCGCCCTGGCGCCACAGCCGGGCCGAGGGATACCACGGGCTGTCCTCCCGCCCTTCCATCCAGCGATAATCGGCGTTGGCGGCGAGCAATACCCAGACCGGAACGCCAAGCGTGCCGGCGAGATGGGCGAGGGAGGTATCGACGGTGATCACCAGGTCGAGCCCGGCGATGAAGTCCGCGGTGTCCGCGAAATCGCTGAAGGTCGCGCCGGTCCATTGCAAGGCGGCGGGCAAAGGGCGATCGCGGGGGGGGATCTGGGTCTGGATGGCGTGGAAGGCGCAGCCGGGGAGGTCCAGCAACGGCCCCAGCATGGCCAACGGGATGGAGCGCTGGCTGTCCAGCAGATGGGCCGGATTGCCGGACCAGGCGAGGCCGACCCGAATTGCGCCGCCCGGCAAACCCCGAGGCCCGGCGCGGCCGAGGCGGGCAGGCGGCGGAATCGCGGCCTCGGTGGCGGCGAAGATGGCGGGCAGGCTCAGGAGCGGGCAGACGAAATCCGCGGCCGCCGGGCGCTGGCCGAGCGCCAGCACCGGGTCGGCGAGGCCGGCCAGCAGCCGCGCCAACGCGGCCTGCACCAGCAGCGTCACCCGCGCACCGCGGCCGCGCAGCAGCGTGACATAGCGGCTGAACTGGATCGTATCGCCAAACCCCTGCTCGGCCACCACGACGACGTGCCGGCCGGCGATCGACCCGAGATCCTCCGGCGTCAACCGCCGCCCCTCGACCGGCAGCGGCGCGGCGCGCGGCATGGTCAGGCGGGCCTCGAAGGCGGGCCAGCCCTCCCGGAAATTCCCCGCCGCCAGCAGGCAAACGGCGGTGCCAAAGCGGGCCGCCGCGTCGTCGGGCCGGTGCTCCAACGCAATGCGGAACCAGCCGAGCGCCTCCGCCTTGCGGCCAAGGCGGATCAATACCTCGCCGACGGAGGCGAAGGCGGGAATATGCGGCTCGGCTCCATCGGCCGCGCGAATGAAATGCGGCAGGGCCTCGGCGGCGCGGTTGAGGTCGAGCAGGGCGGTGCCGATATTGTAGCGCGCGGCCGGGCTGAAGGGCGCGAGATGCATCGCCCGGCGATAGGCCTCCAGCGCCTCCGCGGGGCGGCCGAGGCGGCGGAGCAGGTTGCCGAGATTGGTGTAGGCCGGCCCCAGATCGGGCGAGATCGCGATGGCCCGGTGGAAGCTGGCCAGTGCCGCCGCGGTCTCGCCGGTCGCTTCAAGAGCGTTCGCCAGGTTGAAGTGCAGTTCGGCGCTGCCGGGCATCTGCTCCAGCGCCAGCCGATACTGCGCAATCGCCGCCGCATGATCCCCGGCGGCAAACAGCGCGTTGCCGCGCTCGTTGTGCCCGGCGGCGATGTCAGAGGGAGGTGAAGCCGTCATCCGCGCTGATGATGGCGCCGTTGAGGAAGCGCGCCGCCTCCCCCGCGCAGAGCAGGCGCAGCACCGCGTCGAGATCGCGCGGCTCGCCCATCCGCCTGCGCGGCAGCGAGGCCACCCATTTGGCGCCGGCCTCGGTGGTGAGGTACTCCGCGCTGATTTCGGTGGTGATGTAGCCCGGGCAGATTGCGTTGGTGTTGATCCCGTGGCGGGACCATTCGCGCGCCATCTGGTGGGTCATCTGGATCATCCCCGCCTTTGACATCCCATAGGTGCTGAGCTGCCCGATCGCCCGCTGCCCGGCAATGGAGGCGATGTTGACGATGCGGCCTTCGATCTTGTGCGCAATCATCTGCTTCGCCGCCGCCTGGGCGATGAAGAACGGGCCCTTGAGGTTGGTGTCCAGCACCGCGTCGTAATCGTCCTCGTCGATGGTCTCGATGCGCGCCTGGCGGGAAATACCGGCGTTGTTGACCAGGATCTCGATCGGCCCGAGCCGCTGCTCGATCTCCGCCGCCACCGCGCGGATAGCCGCGACCGAGGTGACATCGAGGGCCACCGGCAGCACCTCGGCCCCGGCTGCCCGCAGCTCGGCGGCCAGCGCCTCCAGCCGGTCCAGCCGGCGGGCGGCGATGGCGAGCCGTGCGCCGTCAGCAGCCAGCACGCGGGCGAAGCGCTCGCCGAGGCCCGAGGAAGCGCCGGTGACGAGGGCAACGCGGCCGGCGATGTCGGTGGCCATCGGCTTACGCCGCCAGCACGCGGGCGCGGGCGGCGGCGTATTCGGTGGCCAGCCGGTCAACCAGCTCGGCGACAGGCACCACTTTCTTCACCGCGCCAATGCCCTGGCCGGAGCCCCAGATATCCTTCCAGGCCTTGGTGGCGCCCGATCCGAAATTCATCGCCGACTTGTCCGATGTCGGCAGATTGTCGACGTCGAGCCCCGCGCGCTCCAGGCTCGGCTTGAGGTAATTGCCGAGCACGCCGGTGATGAGGTTGGTGTAGACGATGTCATCGGCCGCGCTGTCGACGATCATCTGCTTGTAACCCTCGGCGGCGTTGGCCTCGACGGTTGCGATGAAGGCCGAGCCGATATAGGCGAGATCGGCACCGCAGGCCTGGGCGGCCAGCACCGCATTGCCGTTGGCGATCGCGCCCGACAGCGCGATCGGCCCGTCGAACCACTCGCGAATTTCCTGCACCAAAGCGAAGGGCGAGAGGCTGCCGGCATGGCCGCCGGCGCCGGCGGCGACCGCGATTAGACCGTCAGCGCCGCGCTCGACGGCCTTGCGGGCGAAGAGGTTGTTGATGATGTCATGCAGCACGATACCGCCATAGGAGTGGATCGCCTCGTTCACATCCGGCCGCGCGCCGAGCGAGGTGATGATCAGCGGCACCTTGTACTTCACGCACATCTCGACATCATGATCGAGCCGGTCATTGGAGCGGTGGACGATCTGGTTGACCGCGAAAGGTGCGGCGGGCCGATCGGGGTGCTTGGCGGTATGTTCGGCAAGCTCGCCGGTGATGCGCTTCAGCCATTCCTCCAGCATCTCTTTCGGGCGGGCATTCAGTGCCGGGAAGGAGCCGACGATGCCGGCCTTGCACTGGGCGATCACCAGGTCAGGGTTGGAGATGATAAACATCGGCGAGGCGATGACGGGAATGCGCAGGTGCTGCAGGATCGAGGGCAGGGACATGGGGGACGTTCCGGGGTTTGCGGTTTATGCGCCTGCATGGCGCGGTTGCGCGCGACAGGCAAGAGGAGCGTGGCGGCGAGTGGGCGAAGGGAAGCGGTTCTTTTTTGGAAAAAAAACGTCTTCCCTCTGTCCCCGGTGGCGGCCGGCTAAACGCGATACGATGGCTGGGCGGCCTCGGCCGTGAGACATCTGAGCTGCGGTGGTCCACCGCCCTGCAATTCACCTTGCGGGTATACAAGTTGCCAAAATCTTCCATCGATCGGATCACGATAGAGCGTGTTCCACCCGCTTTCGTCACGTGCAACCTCGACAAGGCACGAAGTCGTCAGTGCGGTGATCCGATGACAGACATCGTCAGCAATGGAGCGTCCCCCCTGAAGAAGCCATTGTCCAGTCAAGACCGTCTCTGAAGGCAGTATATTCATCACGGCGCCGTCGTCATGTTTGTCGCGTCTAATCGTATTCGGCGATGAACTCAGCCACCGCCGCAAGACAAGCCTCCGGCTCCTCCACATGCGGCAAGTGGCTGGAATTCTCGAAAATCGTCCAGCGCACATCCGGAATCCGATCCGCAAAAGGCTGCACCACCGCGGGCGTCGCTTCGTCATGCCGGCCGGAGATCAGCAGCGTCGGCGCGGCGATGCGGTGCAGGCGGTCGATGATCGACCACTCCTTAATCGTGCCGATGCAGTGGAACTCCGAGGGGCCGTTCATGGTGTGGTAGACGGTCGGGTCCTCGGCCAGCAGGGCGAAGCTTGCCGCGACTTCCTCGGGGAAAGGAATGCGGCAGACGTGGCGCTCGTAGAACACCATCATCGCCGTTTCGTACGCGGGGTCGGACGTGGTGCCGGCTGCCTCATGGCGCAGCAGGGTGGCCTGGATATCGGGCGGCAGCAGATCGCGCAGCTTGCCGGCCTCCTGGAGCCAGAGTTCCATCGAGGCCGGGGAGTTGGAAATCACCAGGGAGCGCAGGCCGGCGGGCCGGAGCACCGCGTGCTCAGAGGCCAGCATGCCGCCCCAGCTCTGCCCGAGCAGGTGATAGCCGTCGGCGATGCCGAGATGCCGAAGCAGATTGTCGAGCTCCTCCACAAACAGCGGAACCTGCCAGAAATCCGCACCCTTCTCGCGCAAATGCGTCGAGCGGCCACAGCCGACCTGATCGTAATGCACCACCGCGCGCCCGGTTCGCTCGGCGAGGTCCGCATAGCGCAGCAGGTAGTTGTGCGGCACACCCGGCCCGCCATGCAGGCACACCAGCGGCGGCTTGCCCACGGCAAGGTCCCCGGTGATGCGATACCAGGTCTTCCACCCCCGAAAATCCGCCTCGCCCTCGCTGACACCCATGATGCGCTCCCGCCCAACTCGTGCCACACTCAGCCCCATCAGGCGCGCCAAGGCGCCACAAGGGGGAGGCCGAGAATGGACGCATCGCTGGTGATCCGCAACGCAACCGTGGTCGATGGATCGGGCGCCGCCCCGCGCCAGGCCGACGTCGCCATCGCCGGCGACCGCATCATCGCGGTCGGCCAGGTCAGCGGCCGCGGTGCCGAGGAGATCGACGCCAAGGGCAAAATCCTTACCCCCGGCTTCATCGATGTCCACACGCATTACGACGCGCAGGTCACCTGGGGCAGCCATATCACGCCGTCCTCCTGGAACGGCGTCACCACCGTGCTGATCGGCAATTGCGGCGTCGGCTTCGCGCCCTGCCTGCCCGAGCGCCGCAAAATGCTGGTCGAACTGATGGAGGGCGTCGAGGACATCCCCGAAGTCGTCCTCACCGAGGGCCTGCCGTGGAACTGGCAGACCTTCCCCGAATTCCTCGACGCCCTCGCCGCCCGCAACTACGACGCCGACGTCGCCACCCAGGTGCCCCACGCCGCCCTGCGCGTCCACGTCATGGGCCAGCGCGGCGCCGATCGCGAGCCCGCCACATCAGCCGACCGCGCCGAAATGGCCCGGCTCGCCGCCGAAGGCATCCGCGCCGGCGCCCTCGGCTTTTCCACCTCCCGCACCCTCGCCCACAAAACCCTGGACGGCCGCCACACCCCCACCTTGCGCGCCGAGGAAAGCGAACTCGCCGAAATCGCCGCCGCCCTCGGCGCCGGCTGGATGCAGGTGATCTCCGATTTCGAGGATGTCGACGGCGAATTCGCCATGCTCCGCCGCCTCGCCCAGGGCTCCGGCCGCCCGATGACCATCTCCCTCCTGCAGCGCGAACAGCGCCCCGAAGCCTGGCGCCGCATCCTCGGCCACATCGAAGCCGCCAACGCCGCCACGGAAACACCGGCCGCACCAGAAAGCGAAGGCGTAACAATGAATGGCACCGGGAAGTAAACGCCAGCAAGCAAACCGCAAGAGGCCCGCCAATCCTGGCGGGCCTTTTTCTTGCGCCCCGTTGCCGGGGCACCACACACCGACCAACTCAGCCGCGCATCCGCGTCGGCGTGAAACTGCAGTTGGGTTCTTCGGCCAT
>CAIYPH010000535.1 GCA_903928045.1 uncultured Rhodospirillales bacterium | reverse complement strand
TGCTCATCGAGCGCCTCGACGCTCTCGACCGGCCCGAAAGCGGCCCGCGGCGTCGCCTTGGTCGCCGGATCGAGCAGGCGCTCGATGTTGAACTTCACCGCTGCCGCGTCGAACGGCGTACCATCGTGGAACACCACGCCCTTGCGCAGCTTCAGCGTGACGCTTTTGGGGTCCGACACATCCCAGGATTCGGCGAGCGAGGTCGCGGCGCGTGGATTGAGGGCGGGGTCGGCGTCGACCAGCGGATCGGTGAATTGGCGCCAATAGTAAGCATCACCGCCGGACCGGCCGACCACGGGATCTATCGCGCCAGGCGCGAGTTGGTAGGCGACCCGCAGCGTGCCACCATAGTGCGGCTTGTCGGCAGCGGCGCGGCCGTGGCGGGCGAGCAGCACTGTCGCTCCGGCGCCGAGCGTGGCACCCCTGAGAACCGTTCGCCGGCCGAGAGACGGGCTACGTGCCATCCGCGCTTCCTCCATGAACTGGGTGTGCCCAGACGACCAATATGTCGCGGGCCCCCGGCTTTGGCGTCAGCTTGGGCGCCCGCCGGCGCGGGCGTCAAGCGCGGCGTTTGTGGCTGTCAGTCGAGCAAATTGCCGCAGCTCAGCGGTTCGGCTGGTAGATCGCCGAATTGCCGCTGTGCTCCCGCACCTCGGCCGATTCCAGCCATACGCGGCCGCCGGTCTGTTCGCGGGCGAAGGCGTCGACATACTCGAACGCCAGCAATGCCATCGCCTCGCAGCCGGCCGCGTTCACGATCCGCAGGTCCATGAGGTCGCGTGCCGCCATATCTTGGAATGTCGCCAGCTCTGGGTCGTCCTCGGCCACCAGCACGGTGTGATCGAACATTGTGTGCAGCCATTCCCGCACCGGCTTCAGCCCGCCGAAATCGAGGCACCAATTGTGCTGATCGAGCTCGGTGGTCGCGAAGACGAAGCGGAAAGCGAGGGCGTAGCCGTGCAGCAGCCGGCAATGGGAGTGCACCGCGCGCCATTGGCGAAAACAACACGACAGGCCCTCACCGTGGTCATAGATCTTGGTCGATCGAAATACGCCGCTCATCGCGCCGTGATCTGGTACGGTTGCTCGGACCCGGTCGGGTGCGCGGGATACGGGGAAGTGCGGATTTTTTCGGCCGGGGCGGGATCAGTAGACACGTCTCGGTAAACGTCTGATGCCCGAATGATGGCGCTAACCCGCACCGGCAGAGTCCGTGCCATGCGTCGATTTTGTCCCATTCATCGCCAACCCATTCTACGCTTCAAGCATCCAGGCTCGAGGTTCAATTTGCAACTAAAAATTGTCATTGTCAGAAATGGCATGTTTGCTAGATTGGCATTCTTCGACAGGTAACGTGACGACATTGTGAACGGTGTCAGGAATAATTGAAAAGAAGGCAGCAAACCGTATGAAAAGATTTATTCTCCGCCGCCGGTTTGTCGCATCGCTTGTGGCTGCGACGACTGGAATAGCCAACGCGCTGGGCACAGCCCGATCTGCCCATGCGGCCGCGCTGGCCAAGCCCCAGGGGAAGGTTGTTCTGAAAATGACCGGCCGTATCACGGAAACCAATGCCGAAGGGGCCGCCGAGTTCGATATCCCGATGCTCGAGGCGATCGGGATGAAGTCTTTCACCACCACGACCCCTTGGTACAGTGGTCCGGTGACGTTCGAGGGCGTGCCGATGGCCGCGTTGCTCGATCGTGTGGGTGCGACGGGAGAGACCGTGACTGCCCGCGCGTTGAATGACTACAGCACTGATATCCCTATCGAAGACTTCCGAAAGTACAATGTCATCCTTGCATTGAAGCGTGACGGTACTTACATGCCAGTGAAAGACAAGGGGCCACTATTTATCGTGTATCCTTACGATTCGGAGCCTGAATTAAAGCACCAACGCTACTACAGCCGCTCCGCATGGCAGGTGGCCACTCTTACAGTGAAATAGCTGAATGGCGGACGCACGACCAACGTCAACCTCTGAGAGTCCGTCCGGTAGGTTCATTTAGGATTACAAAGCC
>CAIYPH010000534.1 GCA_903928045.1 uncultured Rhodospirillales bacterium | reverse complement strand
GGCCGGCATCGGTAATGATCATCGTCGCTCCGTGTTCTAGATTGATTTTAATGGTCGCTTGGATTGCTATTTGGCCGCCTGAATGGCCAACTCCACGATGGGTTTTGGCGTGGCAAGAATGGCCTCGCAATTGGCGATGCCCTCGGGGCTTTCGAGCTTCACGCCCAGCACCAGTTCGCCCTGCGGGTTGAGCGGCCAGACATCGGCGCGGGCCATGTACTCCTCCTCGCTGATGCCCCAAATCGGCGCCGCGCAGGCCTCCGAGCCACGGCCGCGGGTGCCGATGCCGAGCAGGCCGGGGCCAGGGCGGCCGCGCACGGCGCCGGCCATGCGCTCCATCGGCGTTGGCAGCGCCGGGTCCACCCCGATGGTGTTGTGCGGATAACGGCAGGATTCCACGAAAGCCCGCACCGCGTCGGGGCATTCCGCTTGGCAGAGGATGATGCCATGCACGCCGCGGCCGAGGATCTGGCGGAATTGCCAGGCGTTGTGGCGCACATTGGCCTCGTCGGTGCCGTTCACCGGCGCCTCGATCACCACCGCCGGCGTGCGATGGCCGGAGCGGGCGGGGGCGGCGGAGGCCATGCCGCGCAGATAGGCTTCGAGGCCCGAGGGGTCGAAGCAGCCATGCTCCATGCCGATATTCATGTAGTCCGCCCAGGTGGTGGCCTCGGCGATGCCGTTCTCGTATGTGAGCAAATGGCCGGAATGGTGGCCGTCATAGTAGATCGCCTGACCCTGGCTGAGCAGTTCGACGAGGCGGTTGATGCGTGCGGCCATGGTCGTTCCCCTGTGATTCGGCGTTCCGGGCAGGCTAATAGTCCGTGCTGGGGACTGACCAGGGTGCAAGTGCCGCCTCATGGGCGGAGAGCGCATCGGAATGCACCAAGGTGAGCCCTATATCGTCGAGCCCCTCGACCAGGCAGCGCTTGCGGAAGGCGTCGATCTCGAAGCCGATCACGGTGCCGTCGGGCAGGGTGATGGTTTGGGCCGGGAGGTCTATGGCGAGGTGGGCGGCGCCGCCGAGGCGGGCGGGGGCGTCGGGCAGGACGATGGTGAGCAGGCCGTTCTTGCCGGCGTTGCTCGCGAAGATATCGCCGAAGGAGGGGGCGATGACGCAGCGTATCCCGCCATCCACCAGGGCGTAGACCGCCCCTTCACGCGAGGAGCCGCAACCGAAATTGGCGCCGGCGACGACGATGGGCACGGTATGCGGGCGCAGCGGGAAGGCGTTTTCGCGGGTGCGCAGATCGGCGAACAGGAAGTTGTCGTAGCCGGCGCTGCGGGGTTTGCGCAGGAAGCGGGCGGGGATGATCTGGTCGGTGTCGATATTGGGCCGGTCGAGCAGCGCGATCGGGCCGGTCAAAGTGGTGAAGGGTGTCAAGCGAGCTTCCTCACATCGGTGATGGCGCCCGCCACCGCGGCGGCGGCGGCCATGGCGGGGGACATCAGGTGGGTGCGGGCGCCCTGGCCCTGGCGGCCCTCGAACTTGCGGTTGGAGGTTGAGGCGCAGCGCTGGCCGGGGGCCACCAGATCTCCATTCATGCCGACGCACATGGAGCAGCCCGGCTCACCCCAGGTCAGCCCGGCATCGGTGAAGACGGCATCGAGCCCCTCGGCCTCCGCCTCACGCTTCACGGCGACTGAGCCGGGGACCACGAGGCCGGGGATGCTGGCTTTTCGCCCCTTCAGCACGGCGGCGGCGGCGCGCAGATCGGGCAGGCGGCCATTGGTGCAGGAGCCGATGAAGACGCGGTCGATCTTCGTGCCTTCAAGGGCGGCGCCGGCGGTGAGGCCCATATAGGCGAGCTGCGCCGCGATCGCCTGGCGCCCGGCGGCGTCCTTCGCGTCGTCGGGGTTGGGCACCTGGCCGGTGACCGGCAGGGCGGCCTCAGGGGTGGTGCCCCAGGTGACGGTGGGGGCGATGCTGTGGGCATCGAGATGCACTTCACGGTCGAACAGCGCACCGGGATCGCTCGGCAGGCGGCGCCATTCGGCGACCGCTTCGTCCCACGCCGCGCCGCGGGGGGCGTGGCGGCGGCCGGAAATCCAGCCGAAGGTGACGTCATCCGGCGCGATCATGCCGGCGCGGCCGCCGGCCTCGATCGACATGTTGCAGATGGTCATCCGCGCTTCCATCCCCAGCGCGCGGATCGCCGAGCCGGCGTATTCAATGACGTGACCCACCGCGCCGGCGGCGCCGATGCGGGCGATCACGGCGAGGATCACGTCCTTTGCGGCGACATGCGGGTGCAACGTGCCGTCGATGGTGATGCGCAGCGTCTTGGGCCGCTTCTGCCACAGGGATTGGGTAGCCAGCACATGGGCCACCTCGGAGGCGCCGATGCCGAAGGCGAGCGCCCCGAAGGCGCCGTGGGTGGAGGTGTGGCTATCGCCGCAGACCAGCACCAGGCCGGGAAGCGTCAGCCCGAGTTCGGGGCCGACGACGTGGACGATGCCCTGGTCCGGGCTGTCGAGCCCGAAATGGGTGATGCCGTGGCGGGCGGCGTTGGCGGCCAGCGTTGTCACCAGGCCGGCGGCTTCCGGGTCCGCGATGGGGTGGCGGCGGTCATGGCTCGGCACGTAGTGGTCGGCCATGGCGAAGGTGAGGTCGGGCCGGCGGACTTTGCGGCCGGAATGCTCCAGCATGCCGAAGCCGTGGAAACTGCCCTCGTGGACGAGGTGGCGGTCAATCCACAGCAGCGAGGTGCCATCCTCCCGCGTGGTGACCGCATGGGCGGCCCAAATCTTCTCGAACAACGTGCGCGGCCCGGTCACCCCAGTGTCTCCCCCTGCGCCGCGTTGACAGGCTGTGCGGCGCGATGGCTAAACCATAGGTCAGATTATCCTGATAATGCGAGGCGGATACGATGCAGGGCTTGAAGGCACGGCTGGCGGGCGACAGCGCTTTGCTGGCACCGGGCATTTATGACGCACTTTCCGCGGCTTTGGCGGAGGAGGCGGGGTTCGAGGCGGCCTATCTCTCCGGCGCCTCGATCGCCTACACGCTGCTGGGGCGGCCGGATATCGGCCTGGTCTCGATGACGGAGGTGGCGGACGTGATGGCGCGCATCCGCGAGCGGGTGGCGCTGCCGGTGATCATCGATGCCGATACCGGCTTCGGCAATGCGCTCAACACCGAGCGCACTGTGCGCGTGTTCGAGCGCGCCGGGGCCAGCGTGATCCAGCTGGAGGACCAGAGCTTCCCCAAGCGCTGCGGGCATTTGAAGGACAAGTCGCTGATTTCCGCGCAGGAAATGGCGGGCAAGATCAAGGCGGCGGTGGATACGCGGGATCGGGCGCTGATCATGGCGCGCACGGATGCCATCGCCGTGGAGGGATTCGAGGCGGCGGTGGAGCGGGCGGAGCGCTATCTGGAGGCCGGCGCCGATATCCTGTTCATCGAGGCGCCGGAGAGCCGGGCGCAAATGGACGCGATCTGCGCCCGCTTCGCCGGCCGCGCGCCGCTGCTCGCCAATATGGTGGAGGGCGGCAAGACGCCGCTGGCGAGCACCGCGGAGCTCAGCGCGATCGGCTATCGCATCGTGATTTTCCCTGGCGGCCTGGTGCGCGCGCTCTCCTTCGCGGCGCGCGACTATTTCGCCTCGCTGAAGCAGCACGGCACCACCGAGCCTTTCCGCAACCGGATGTTCGATTTCCAGGGGCTGCAAACGATGTTGGGGACTGAGGCGATGCTGGCGCGGGGGAAGGCGTATGATGCGGGTTGAAGGGGAAGGGCGTTCTTTTTGTGAACAAAAAGAACCAAAAAAACTTTCTGTTCCATCCATGCCGTTGGCGTACTCCCCGCGGATAGGCGGGAGCGGTACGCAGCAAGG
>CAIYPH010000533.1 GCA_903928045.1 uncultured Rhodospirillales bacterium | reverse complement strand
GTTTTTGCTTCTTTTTTCAAAAAGAAGCGCTTCCTTCCCGTCTCAGCGAACCGAGGTAATTGCGTTGCGGTTCTGCGCCCAGGCATCGGCGGTGGAGCCCAGCGCGGTCGGGCGTTCCTTGCCGTAGCTGACGACGTTGATACGGCTTTGCGCAACGCCGCGGGCGACCAGATAGGCCTGGGCGGCCTGGGCGCGGCGCTGGCCGAGGGCGAGGTTGTATTCGGTGGTCCCACGCTCGTCGGCGTTGCCGGCGATGGTGACCATGTTCTGCGGGTATTGCTTGAGCCAGGCGGCCTGCTTGTCGAGCGTCTGGCCGTTGTTGCGCGCCGGCGCGGTGCTGCCGTTGATGGCGGATTTGTCGGTGTCGAAGAACACGCGGTCGCCGACATTGGCGACGAGGTCCTCCTGGCTGCCGGGGCGGGCGATGCGTGTGCCGCCGGCGCCACCTGCGCCGCCGGCGCCCGCGGCGGAGCCATTGGCGGTGGAGGAATCGCTGTTGGAGCACGCGGCCAGCATCAGCACGGCCGCGAGGGCGGGGAACAGGGTCTTCAGCATTGCGATTCCATCCAATCCGGATTGACAGTCACGACACAATCGTCGCTGACGCATACAACCCGAGTCGCGCGATTCGTGACCAGCGCGATTTGGTGACATTCGGGTAACCCGCAGCCCTGCATTGCAGGGGGCGAGTCCCTCGCTACAACCGATAAATCCCCAACGCATTGTCCCGAAAGATCATCCGCCGCTCCGCCGGGCTGAGCTTGCACGGAAACGCGGTCTCCGGGTCATCGAAATCCCAATGCGGATAATCGGTGGCGAACACGATGCGATCCCAGCCGATCCAGTCGAGAATGCGCCGGAGATCCTCGGGATTTTCCGGCTCCTCCATCGGCTGGGTGGAGAACCACAGGTTCCGCTTCATATACTCCGACGGCTTCATCTTCAAATGCGGCACCTCGGAGCGCATCTTGGCGAACTGCGCATCGAGCCGCCACGCGAGTGACGGTGCCCAGGCGAAGCCCCCCTCGATCAGGATCACCTTCAGCCCCGGGAAGCGCTCGAACACCCCCTCCAGGATCAGCGAGGTCGCCTGGCACTGCATGGCATGCACCAGCCCGTGATGGTCCTCGATGTAGAAGGAAGGCCAGCCGGCAGCAGTCGGCGCATGGCCGCTATCGCCGCCGACATGCATGCCGATCGGCAGCCCGTGCCGCTCGGCGGCCTCGAAAATCGGCCAGTAGCGCCGCCGCCCGATCGGCTCGGTGCTGCGCGAGGTCATCTGGATCTGCGCATAGGCCCGATTGGCGACGCAGCGCTCGATCTCCGCCACGGCGGCCGCAGGGTCCTCGATCGGCACTTGGATCGAGGCGCGCAGGCGCGGTTCCTGGGAGACCAGGGCGGCCATCTGCCAGTCATTCACCGCGCTGCACAGGGCGGCCGCGAGATCGGGGTTGCGCACCTCGCTGGCGCCGAACAGCGGTTCGAGAATGCCGATCTCGATGTCGTAGCGATCCAGCAACTGCGCGCGCATGAAGGCGAGGTCGGAGCCCGGCGGCTTGCCCCCGGGCGGCCAGGCGTCGCGCCGTGCGGTGTTGGGCATGAAGCGCGGATAGGTGCCGCGCTCGGCATAGGGCTTGCGGGTCAGCTTGCCATATTCCGCGATATGTTGCCGCCAGCGGGCGGAGAGGAAGGGATCGAGATCCCGCGGGCTGCTCAGCGCCGGATGGATATCGCTGTCGATGATGCGAAACTTCGTCGTCGCGTCGGTCTGACGCTCAAGCACCACGCTCATGCCGCCAACTCCCCGAGGCGGGCATAGGTCGCCCGCGGATTATCCACCATGATCTTGCGCGCCAAAGCCGGCGAAATGCCAGGCGGCAGCGCGTTCAGCCCGTCGAACTGCCAATGCGGATAGTCGGTCGCGAACAGCAGCATATCCTCCGAGCCGATCTGCTCGATGATCCGGTTGACGATGTCCGGCTCGGCCGGCACGTCGAAGGGCTGCACGGTGAGGCGCACATGGTCGCGAATGATCGCCGCCGGCGAGCGCTTCACCCAGGGCACCTCGGCCCGCACCCCCCGCCAGGTCTTCACCGCCCGCCACAGGAAACTCGGCAGCCAGGAGACGCCCGATTCGATGAACACGACGCGCAGACCGGGGAAGCGCTCGAAAATCCCCTCCGAGACCATGCTCAGCAACTGGTCCTCGAAATTCTGCGGCGCGGCCACGTAGTCGTGCAAATAATGTGAGGGCCAGCCGTTCGAGGTCGGTGCGTGGCGGAACATGCTGCCGGCATGGATGCCGATCGGCAGCCCGTATTTCTCGGCCGCCGCATAGATCGGCCAGTAATAGCTTTTCCCGTAGAGCATCTCCGCGGCCGAGGGCAGCAGGATCTGCACGAAACGCCGATCCGGCGCGAGGCGCTCGATCTCCTCGGCGGCGAGCAGCGGCGCCTGGGCCGGCACCACGATCGAGGCGCGCAGGCGGGCATCGCGGGCCAGCCACTGATCGGCGATCCAGTCATTGATCGCCGAGCAGATCGCCGCCCCCATGGTCTCGCTCACCGCGACCTGGCCGCCATACATCGTGTTGCAGATGGCGATACGACTGCCGAAAGCGCTCACCCCGTCACGCAGGAAGGCCTCGATATCGGTGCCCGGCTTGCCCGCGCCCTTCCAATCCGCCCGGCATGCGAGCGGCGTGTTCGGCGGGTAGGAGGCGAGGTCGAACCCGTCCATCCCGCGCTCGATGAAGCTGTCCTGCCAATGCGCGGTCATGTAGGGCAGCAGGGTCGCGATGCCCTTCACCCCCGGATGGATGTCGCAGTCGATCGCACCATGCGTGAGCGCGTTCATTCAGCCCCCCATTGTCGCGCCGAGCCTCGCATGCTTCGCCTTTCGCGTCACGCGGTCTTGTTTTCGAGCGCGGTGATATCGGCGCCCATCCTGGCCTGCATCGCGAGCAGCAGGGCGTTCTGGTATTCGAGATGCCGCAGGATCACCTCGATCTCCTGCTCCGCCTTCACGTTGACCTCGAGATCATGCTCGGCCCGCATCTCGGAATGCCGCCCCTGCACGTTCTGCCCGACCATGATCAGCGGCATCAGCAGGATCTGCAGCACGTTGGACATGAAGAGCCACAGCACGAAGGCCATCGGCGGATCGAACTGCAGGGCAGGGGGCGCGAGCAGGTTCCAGGACAGCCACAGCGAGGTCCAGACCACGATGATCAGGAAAAACCCCATCGAGCCCACCCGGTCGGTGATCCACACCGCGGCGCGTTCCAGCCGCGAGAGCTTCTCGCGCGTTTCGCGAAACGTGTTCTTGATCGGCTTGCGCTTGGCCAGCACAGCATCGATGGGCGGCGGTGGGGTCATGGCGGCTCCTATTGTGTCATCGGCCGAACAGTGCCTGCATCAGCGCGAACACGGCACCGCCGGCGAGGAAGCCTACCAGGGTTCCGTTGATGCGGACATATTGCAGATCCTTACCGACCCGCAATTCGAGTTTCTCCACCAGCACCGCGGCATCCCAATTCCCCACCACTTCGGCGATGAAATCGGCCAGCCGCGCCTGGCCAGCCGGCAGCAGCGAGGCGGTGATCCCGGCCACCGCGCGCTCCACCCGCGCCCTTGCACCGGCATCGTCGGCCATCATGGCGCCGAGATTGCCCAGCGCCCCCTCGATCAGCGCCACCGTGCGCCCATTGGGCCGGGCGGCATCGGCCTCCAGCGCAATGCGCATGCGGCTCCACACATCCCAGAACCAGGCGCGCACCGTGTCATGCGCCACCACCTGGCGCAAAGCGGCGCCGATCTCGGCGGCGCGGCCCGGCTCGGTCTCGATCCGCTCGATCTCATGGCGCACCCACACGTCAAACGCCGCGCGCAGTTCGGAGCCGTCGGGCTCCATCTTCTCCAACTCCGCGTTCACCTGCGTCAGCACGCGGCGCGCAATGGAGGCGCCGAGCGCCCAGCCAATCAGCCGCCCACCCTGCTCGCGCACCCGCTCCTCGATGGCCGCTCGCAGCGTCTCCTCGCGCTCCAGCAGCAGCGTCTTCAACTGGGCGAGGATGAAGCTGAACACCTCCTGATGCCGCCCGCCGGCCACCATCTGCCGCAAGGCGCGCCCCACCACCCGCCCGGCATCCGGCCCCCCGAGCAGGCGCGGCACCAGCCGTGCGGCCACCTTGCGGGCTCGGCCATCCTCGATACTGGCGATCAGCCGCGGCAGCAGCCCGGCCAGCGCCTGGGCGGCGGGGCGAACGGATTCCGGGTCCGCCAGGAAGCGGTTGAAAATACCGGGCACATCGAGCCGCCCCAGCGCCTTGTGCAGTTCCGCCTGGTTGATCACGTGGTTGGCGACGAAACTGCCGAGCGCGCGCCCGAGCCGCGCCTTCTGCGCCGGGATGATCGCGGTATGCGGGATCGGCAGGCCGAGCGGGTGGCGGAACAGCGCCGTCACCGCGAACCAGTCGGCCAGCCCCCCCACCAGCCCGGCGGTGGCGGCGGCGCGGAGGAACTCCACCCAGTAGAACGGCGGCAGCGCGTGGGTCAGCAGCGTGAGAAACGCCATCCCCAGCAGCAGCCCGCCGGCGATGCGGCGATAGCTGCTGAGGGTGGCGCGGGCTTCGGCGTCGGGGTCGGGCATGGGGCTTCCCTGCATTGCGCGCATTCAGATGGGAACGCAGTGGCACGGAGTCATCAGCCCGGCCGCAGCACGTCAAAGCTGCGGGCGCCGACATCGGGGGGCATCGGGGCGAGCCAGGGGGCGGCCTCGAGGGTGGCGATGGTATCGGCGCGGCCCTGGGCCCAGCGCTCTTCCATGGTCTGGCGGCTGAATTCATAGGCCTTGCTCGCACCTTGGCGCTCGCTCGGGCGATAGATCAGCTGCACGATGTCCATCGTGGTGACGCAGCCGAAATTGTAGAGGTAGCGGGCTTCCGGCGTGGTTTTCAGTTCGGGCGGCAGTTTCTCCCAGAGCGCGTTGACGGTGAAGCGCAGGGCATGGGTCTCGCGGGCCTGACTGTCGCCGGCCCTGGTGCGGCTGGAATAGCGGATGTCCTTGTCGCGTTCGGATACCTCGTCGAGCGTGGTCGGGAGGGGGCCCTGGGAGGCAAAGAGGTCGACCTGGAAGGTGAGGCGGCTGCTGCGGGGGGAGTAGTCGAGCACATATTGCAGGGGGGTGTTGGAGATCAGCCCGCCATCCCAGTAGAAGGCCCCGTCGATCTCCACCGGCGGAAAACCGGGCGGCAGGGCGCCGCTGGCCATCACGTGATCGGCGCGGATTTTGGTGTGGCGGTTGTCGAACCACTCGAAATTGCCGGTTTGCACGTTCACCGCGGCCACGCTGAAGGCCATTTCGCGGCTGTTGATGCGGTCGAAATCGACCAGGCGTTCCAGTGTGCTTCGGAGGTCGGAGGTGTCGTAGTACGAGAGGACCTTGGGGCCGAGCAAGGCGAAAGGCGAACGGGGGCGGAAGAAGCCGGGCTGGCCGGCGAGCAGGGCCTGGGCGGAGGCGGCCTGGCGGCGGGCGGGGGCGAAGAGCGGGGGCTCGGGGCGGGTGATGGTCTCCCAGAACTCCCGCAGTCGCGCGACACGGCGGGCGGGCGGGTTTCCGGCGATGAGGGCGGCGTTGATGGCGCCGATGGAAATTCCTGCGACCCAGTCGGGCGGATACTCCGAGGCGGCGATCGCCTCGTAGGCACCGGCCTGGTAGCTGCCCAAGGCGCCGCCGCCCTGGAGGACCAGGGCGACCGATTTGTCGTAGGAGGCGGGGCGGGAAGGGGACACTGGGGCTCCGTGGGTTGACATTTCGGGCGGGCGGCGGATGCATCGGGGCACATCACAGCGAGATCATGCCATGCGCGCCATCGTCATTCATCCGCCCCATGTGTTGCGCGTCGAGGACGTGGCGATGGACGTCGCGGGGCCACGGGGGGTTACGGTTCGTGTCCGCAATGGGGGGATTTGCGGGTCGGATTTGCATTACTACCACCATGGCGGGTTCGGCACGGTACGGGTGCAGCAGCCGATGGTGCTGGGGCATGAGGTGGCGGGCGAGGTGGTGGCGGTGGGGAGCGCGGTGACGCGGGTGAAGCCCGGGGATCGCGTGGCGATCAATCCGAGCCTGCCTTGCAATGCCTGTAGATATTGTCTCGAGGGGGCGCAGCAGCACTGTCTGGATATGCGGTTCTATGGGAGCGCCATGCGGGTTCCGCATGTGCAGGGCGGGTTTCGCGAGCAGTTGGTGTGCGACGAGAGCCAGGCGGTTCCGGCGGATATGCCGATGGAGCGGGCGGCGTTCGCGGAGCCTTTGTCGGTGTGTCTGCATGCGGTTCGGCAGGCTGGGCCGATGCTGGGGCGGCGGGTGTTGGTGGTCGGCGCCGGGCCGATCGGGGTGTTGTGCGCGATGGTGGCGCGGCATGCGGGGGCGCGG
>CAIYPH010000532.1 GCA_903928045.1 uncultured Rhodospirillales bacterium | reverse complement strand
GTTTTTGCTTCTTTTTTCAAAAAGAAGCGCTTCCTTCCTAACGCGGCTCATCCCTCGATTTTCAACCGCGGCAGGAAGTCGCGCTGGAACCATGCGTCCGGGATCTCCTGCGGCCGCATATCCGACGAGCCGACGGTGGTGACGAGCGCGCTGTCGACGGCGTCGATCAGGATGGTCTCGCTCGGGCGCTGCACGCCGAGTTGCTCGATGTATTTGCGATAATAGGCGATTTTCAGCAGCCGGCCGCTATCGGAGTAGAACTTGCCCTTCACCATCCTGTGCGTGCCCTGCTCCAGCCACATCTCGATCCGGCTGTAGACCGCGTCCGGCCCGCCGGTGAGGTCGAGATGCCAGCAGTTGCGGCTCTGGCGGTCGGCGTCCTGGATCGCCTCGGGGCCGACCATGGCGGCCTTGTAGTCGCGCTGCATGTTGATGGTCAGCACGTCGCCGTTGGAGGCCTGGCCGGTCAAGCGCTGCTGTGGCGAAATGCGCACCGCGGCTTTCGAGGCCGGGTCGTAGAACCACAACGTGGAGCCGGCATAGAGCACCAGCTTGCCGGCATCGCGCGGCGGCTCGACGTAGCGGACCAGGTTGTTGAACTGCCCGGTCTTCTTGTCCTCGCGGGCGAACACCACCAGCACCACCTTGTCGCGCGGCCGCCCGCCGACATAGTCGGTGAGCGTGGACGTGACGCGGAAGGGCTGGCCCGGATTGCGGATGGCATCCGCGGCGGCGACCATCGCCTGCGGCGCGATCGGGGCGGTCTGTGCCAGCGCCGGCGCGGCGGCGAGCAGGGCGGGGGCGGCGAGGAAGGTGCGGCGATGCATGTCTCTGCTCCTACACGTGACGCAGCGCGTCGACCACCGGCAGGCGGGCGGCGCGGTTGGCGGGCAGCAGGGCGGCGAGCGTGGTCATCACCATCAGGCCCAGCCAGATGCCGGCATGCAGCTTCCACATCCCATCCACCATCACCGCCAGCGGCGAGGGGGCGGACTGGCCGGGCGGCATCCAGGTGAGGCCGGAGCGGTTCACGATCATGGCGATCCCGATGCCGATCAGCAGGCCCACGCTGGCCCCGATGGCGCCGAGGATCCAGCCTTCGAGGAGAAACTGCCGGCGTATCCCGCCCCGGCGCAAGCCGATCGCCCGCGCGGTGCCGATTTCCGCGGTGCGTTCCATCACGCTCATGCTCATGGTGTTGACCACGGTGAACAGCACGATCACCCCCATGATGGCGGCGATGAAAGTGAAGATCGCGCCGAACATGCCGGTCACCTGGCCGTAGAAGGGCGAGATCTCGATGAAGTCACGCACTTCGAGCGGCAGGTTCCTGGTGCGGATGAGCTCCGCGATGCGCGCCTTGGCGGCCGGCATGTCGGCGGTGCTGTGGAGCTGCAGCACGATGGCGATCGCCCGTTTCTCGCCGCGGCCGTAGAGGAGCTGCTGGGCGAGGTCGAAATGCATCAGCACCATGGCGTCGTCGAGTTCCTTGACGCCCTGGCGGTCGGCGCGGGTGACGACCATGTTGATCACGTTCGGTGCTCCGCCGGCGGTGGCGGCCAGCAGGTCGATATGCGGGCGGGTGTCGACCGGCTCGGCGTTGGCGGATTTTTCGCTGTCGGCCAGCGCGGCGATGTCGGTCGAGACGGGTGTGTCCAGCTTCTCCTTGGCTTGCGGCGGCGGACAGTCGCTGAGCTTGAGCGCCTCGCACAGGCCGAGAATGCGGGCGAGACCGGTCCCGACGACCCCCTTGGTCGGGTCGGCAGCGTCGAGCCCCGAGTCGGCAGCATTGTTGTACGTGAGCTGATACGGGTTCCAGCGCCGCATGGTGTCGCGATCCTGCGGCACCACCCCGGCGCCCATGAAGGTGCGTGAGGCTTCAATCGCAAAATTGCCGGCGATGCCGAACAGCGAGACGGTGGGGGTCGCGACCTCGAGCATCGGCGCCAGGACCGGGTCCTGCTTCACCATGTCGAGCACCTGGGTATAGCCCTGCATGCCCCAGGCGGCGGGGTTGCCGGAGCCGAAGGTGAAGAATCCGTCGCGATAGATCGCGAGATGACCGGTGCGGCGCACGGTGTCGGTCTGCACGCCGAGGATGATGATGGCGACGAAGCCGCCGAACAGCACCATGGCGATGGCGCCCACCGCAATGGCGCCGATCGACATGACGGAGCGGCGGCGGTTGCGCAGAATGTTGCGGAAGGCGAGTTTGAACAGCATCACACCGCCTCCGCGACATGGTGGCCGACCAGTTTGCCGTCCCTGAGCGAGAACGTCTCGTCGGCGTGGGACATCAGCTGCGGGTCGTGGGTGGAGAATACGAAGGACGTGTCGTGCTGGCGCTGAACGTCACGCATCAAGGCGATGATCGCGGCGCCGTTCGCGGAATCGAGGTTGGCGGTCGGTTCGTCGGCCAGCATGAGGGAGGGGCCTTTCACCAACGCGCGGGCGATGGCGACGCGCTGTTTCTGGCCGCCGGAGAGCTGGTTGGGCCGCTGGCGGGCCTGATCGGCGAGGCCGACCTGGTCGAGCATGGCCATGGTGCGCTCCCGGCGCTCGCGGGCCCCGAGACCGAGCAGGAGGAGGGGGTATTCAACGTTCTCGTAAGCGGAGAGCACGGGAAAGAGATTGAAGTTCTGGAACACGAAGCCGACCGCGCGAGCGCGAAAATCGGTCAACGCGTCATCGGAGAGTTCCGCGATCTTCTGCCCGGCGACCTCGACGCTCCCCTTGCTCGGGCGGTCGATGCAGCCGATCAGGTTGAGCAGGGTGGACTTCCCGCTGCCGGAGGGGCCAACGATCATCACGAAGCGGCCGCGCGGGATGTCCGCGGTGATCCCGGCGAGCGCGGTGACGCGCAGACCCTCCTCTTCATAGGTCTTCTCGACGGCATCGAGCCGTACGGCATGGGAGGGATCGGTCATGCGGGTCTTCCGATGTTGGGCAGGGCGTGGTACTGTTCGGTACCGTTCACCCTATGGTACCGTGCGGTACCGACGCAAGAGATAAAATGGCGACAGTAACCGCTCATACCGAACCGGAAGGCCTGTCGCAGCGGCAACGCATCCTGCAGGCGGCGATGACGCTGTTCATGGAGCGTGGCTACGCGGCGACCAGTACGCTGGCGATCGCCTCGGCGGCGAAGGTGTCCAAGCGGGACCTTTACGCGGCATTCGTCTCCAAGCGCGACATCCTCGCGGCCTGCGTGCGCAAGCGGGCCGGGGCGATGCAGGCACCGTTGTTGCTGGAGCGGCCTGCGAGCCGGGAGGAACTGACGGCGGTGCTGGTTCGCTACGGCGCCGGGATGCGGGACGGGGTGACCGATCCGCAAGTGATTGCGGCCTATCGGCTCGCGATCCTGGAGGTTCCGCACACCCCCGAAGTCGCACAGGCGCTGCACGAGGAGGGGCGGGTGGCGGCGTTTAATGCGGTGGTCGGGGTGCTCGGCGCGGCGCAGGCGGCTGGCGTGTTGCGGGCGGGGCCGGTGGAGCCGATGGCCGGGTTGTATTTGTCTTTGTTGATCGGCGATCTCGTCTTGGAGCACCTCCTGGGTTTCACCCAGCCGGATGGCGGCAGGGACGCGCGAAGTTGCGCGGAGTGGGCCACTGCGGCGCTGCTGGGGCTGTATGGCGTCTGAGCCCGGTCTATGGATGGCATAGAAACAATCGATTTGCTTTATGGGCCGGCGCGCGGCATCCCCTCCGCCATCATCCTCAGCGGGGACATCACCATGAGCTACGCCTATCGCCGCACCTATCGCGGCCCGATCCAGGCCGTGATTTTCGACTGGGCCGGCACCACCATGGATTTCGGCTGCGTCGCGCCGGCGGTGGTGTTCATCGAGGTGTTCAAGCGTGAAGGCGTACCGATCGACATGGCCGAGGCGCGTGGGCCGATGGGGGCGGCGAAGCGGGCGCATATCGCGCAGATCGCCGCCATGCCGTCCGTGCGGGAGCGCTGGATCAAGGTGCATGGCAAGGCGCCCGGCGAGGCGGATGTCGATCGCATGTATGCGGCATTCATCCCGTTGCAGCTCGATTGTCTGAGCCAGTATTCCGACCTGATCCCGGGCGCCCTGGAGACGGTGAACACGCTGAAGTCGCGGGGCATCAAGATCGGGTCCAGCTCGGGCTACAGCACCGAGATGATGGCGGTGAATATCCGCGATACCGCGCGGCATGGGTTCAGCGTCGATCTGTCCGTGTGTGCGTCGGACGTTCCGCACGGGCGGCCAAATCCGGATATGTGTCTCCTCAATGTCATCAAGCTCGGCATCACCACGGTCGAGGCCTGCGTGAAGGTGGATGATACGCTGACCGGCATCGAGGAGGGGCTCAACGCGGGGATGTGGAGCATCGGGGTGGCGATCTCCGGCAACGAGGTTGGGCTGTCGCACGCCGAGTGGGTGGCGCTTTCGGTGGCGGAACAGGCCAGGCATCGGGCGCGGGCTTATGGGCGGATGCAGCAGTGCGGGGCGCACTATGTGGTCGACAGCATCGCCGATCTGATGCCCTGCATCGATGACATCACCGCTCGCCTCGCGCGAGGCGAGCGGCCGTAGTCCGGGTCAGGCGTGGTTCCAATGGGCCTTCATGGCAGATCGGAAGAGCGTCGTGTAGGGAAAGAGTGTACG
>CAIYPH010000531.1 GCA_903928045.1 uncultured Rhodospirillales bacterium | reverse complement strand
GTTTTTGCTTCTTTTTTCAAAAAGAAGCGCTTGCCTCCTTCCTTCTCACGGCCCGCAATTGACCACCCCCATCTCGGCCAGCGCCTCACGGATCGCCCCCAGCGCGCCGTTCATCTCGGCGGCGCCGAGGCGGCCGATGCAGCCGATGCGGAAGCTCTCGGCCACCGTCAGCTTGCCCGGGTAGATCACGTAGCCGGCCGCTGCCAGACGGTCATAGAAGGCCGGGAAGTCGAACTTCGGGTCGGCAGGCATGCGCACGGTAACGATGATCGGCGCTTGCAGCGCGTCCGGCAGCAGAGTCTCGAAGCCCATCTCGCGCAGCCCGTTGACCAGGATGTCGCAGTTCGCCCGGTAGCGCCCTCCGCGCCCGGCCACGCCGCCCTCGTCGAGGAATTCGGTGATCGCCTGGTCGAGCGCGAGGATGCAGTGCACTGGCGGGGTGAAGCGCCACTGGCCGGTTTTCTCCATCGCCACCCACTGGTCATGCAGGTCGAGGCTCAGCGAGGGCGCGTTGCCCTGGCACTCCGCCAGCGCGGATTTGCGGGCGAGGCAGAAGCCCATTCCGGGCGCCCCTTCCAGGCATTTGTTGGAGGAGGCCACCACGGCGTCGAACATGATCTCGCGCGCATCGACCTCGAGCGCCCCGAAGGCGCTCATCGAATCGATCAGCAGCCGCCGCTTGTGGCGGGCGACGACGGCGCCGATCGCGCCGATCGGGTTCAACACGCCCGAGGTGGTCTCGCAATGCACTACCGCGACATGGGTGATCGCGGGGTCGGCGGCGAGGCGCGCATCGAGCGCCGCTGGGTCGCACGGGACGTCTTCCGCGGTTTCCTGCGCCTCGGCGTCGCGGCCGTAATAGGCGCACATCTTGAGCATGCGGGTGCCGTAGGCGCCGTTGACCAGCACCAGCAGCTTACCGCCTGGGGGTACGAAGGTGCCGATCATCGCCTCCACCACGAAGGTGCCGCTGCCCTGGAGCGGCACGCAGACGAAGTCATCCCCGCCATGGATGATGTCGACCAGCCGGGTGCGCACCTGGGCGTTGATGGCGATGAAGCGCTTGTCGCGCGAGCCGAGGTCATGAAGCATCGCCTGCTTCACGGTGGCCGAGGTGGTGAGCGGGCCGGGGGTGAGGAGGAACGGGTCGCCGGTTGGCGACAGCGCGCGGTTGGCGTGAGGCTGCGTTGTGTCCATCTGCTCTCTCCGATCGATCCTGCTTGCGCGGTGATTGCGCCGGGCCCTACCATAAATCAAATCGATATTGGCTATGGAATTCATAGGCCGTGCCCATTAATCACGCCCAGCTCCGCGCCTTCCACGCCGTCGCCGCCGAGGGTGGCTTCACCCGCGCCGCTGCCGCACTGCATGTCACTCAGCCCACTCTCTCCGCCCAGGTGAAGGAGCTGGAGGCGACCTACGGCATTCGCCTGTTCGAGCGGGTGGGCAGGGGCGTTGAGGTCTCCGAACTCGGTCGCGCGCTGTTCGCCATCACCTCACGCCTCGCCAGCCTGGAGAGCGAGGCCGAGCAACTATTGGCCTCCGCCCGCGGCCTGCTGCGCGGCAATCTGCGGGTGATGGCCGATGCGCCGCATCACATCATCCCGCTGCTCAAACCCTTCTCCGCCCGCTACCCCGCCATCCGCTTCAGCCTGACCTTCGGCAACACCAGCGAGGCGATCGCCGCCATCCATGATCGCAGCTGCGACGTGGCCGTACTGCCCGACCTCGCGCCCGACCCGCGCATCCACCAGGTACCCCTGCGGCGGGACCGGCTGGTGCTGAGTGTGGCGCGGGCGCATCCCTGGGCGCGGCGCAAATCGGTCGGCCTCGCGGAACTCGCAGGGGAGCGGATGGTGCTGCGCGAGCCGGGGTCCACCACGCGGGCGCTGCTGGAATCAGCACTTGCCGCCGCCGGCATCGTGCTCGGCGAAACGCTTGATATCGGCAGCCGCGAGGCGGTGCGCGAGGCGGTGGCGGCCGAGCTCGGCGCCGGCGTGGTGCTGGCCAGCGAATTCGGCCACGACACCCGGCTGGTCCGCATCGCCCTCGGCGGCCCGCCGATCGAAAGCACCGAATTCGCCGCCTGCCTGCGCGACCGCCTCTCCGTCCGCGCGGTCGCCGCCTTTTTTGACCTGCTGCCCCCGGCTTGATTGCCGTGGCACTTCTGGCTCTCATGTAACGATGACTCGATGGAACCCCTGACATGACCTGGCTCAAGCCCGCGCTCGCCTACCTGCCGCAATGGTTCGACTACCGCGTCGCCCAGCTCGGACTGCCCGGCGCCTCCCTGGCGGTGGCGCAGGGCGGCAAGGTCGCTTTGGCCCATGCTACGGGGGTGGCGAACCTGAGCACCTCGGAGAAACTCACCCCCTCGCACCGTTACCGCTTCGCCTCGCACTCCAAGACCTTCACTGCCACGGGGGTGATGAAGCTGGTGGAACAAGGCCGGCTGCGGCTCGACGACAAAGTGGGTCAGCATGTCGAGGGCCTGCACCGTGACGTCGCCGCCGCCACAATCGCCCAGCTGCTCTCCCACACCTCGGGCATCACCCGGGATGGCGAGGACACCGGCCAATGGTCCGACCGGCGGCCCTTCCTTGATGAGGCGGAACTCCGCGCCGCCCTGGCCGAGCCGCAGCCCATCCCCGCCAATACGCGGATGAAATACTCCAACCACGCCTTCGGCCTCGCCGGGCTGGTGATCGCGGCCGTGACCGGTGAACCCTACAACACCTGGATCGCCCGCGAGATTGTCGCGCGATCCGGCCTCGGCCATACCTACCCCGATGCGCCGCTGCCCAAGGGCATTCCGTTCGCGCGCGGTCATTCCAGCCCCGCCCTGCTCGGTCACCGCTTCGTTATCCCCTCCGACAACCCGACCAACGCCCTGGCCGCCGCGACCGGCTTCGTCTCCACCCCCTCCGACCTCGCCCGCTTCTACGGCAGCCTCGATCCGGCGGCCAACCTCTCCGTGATCAGCATCACCAGCCGCCGCGAAATGATCCGCGAACACTGGCCGATCATCGGCTCCCACCCGCCCCGCAACTACGGGCTCGGCACCGCGCGGGTGACGATCGGCGACTGGACGTTGGTTGGCCATGGCGGGGGCTTCCAGGGCGTGCGCACCAAGACCGCCTTCGTGATGGGCGAAAATCTCAGCCTCTCCGTCGCCATCCACGCCGCCGACGGCGAGCCCCAGGGCATGCTGGAAAGCGCCGCGCGTATCCTACAAACGTTCAAGCGCCTCGGCCCCGCCAGCAAACGCAGCGCCGATTGGTCCGGCCGGTTCTGGTCGCTGTGGGGCGCCACCGACCTGGTGCCCTTCGCCAGCCGCGTGCTTGTCGCCCAGCCCGGCATGGCCGACCCTTTCGCCGACGCCAGCGAACTCACCCTCACCGGCACCGATGAGGCCCGCATCTCCGCCGCTGGCGGCTATGGCAGCTACGGTCAAGCCGCCAGCCTGGTACGCGACCGCAAGGGGAAAGTCATCGAAGTCATCGTCGCCGGCGGCCGGCTGCTCACCCAATCCGCCGCCGCCAAGGAGGCCAAAGAGCGCTACGGACCATGAGGCTGGGAAGCCCCTCCCTTACGCCAACAGCCCATTATCCGCACCCAACCCCGGCGCCACGCCCCGATAATCAGGCCGCACGCCGTCAAAGCTGATCGGCAGCCCGATCGTGCGCACCGATCCATCGGGGCTGGTCTGGATCATCCCCACCGCCTCGGTCTGCGGATGGTTGGCCACCTGATCGAGCGTCTGTACAGGCCCGGCCGGCACGCCTACCGCGGCGAGCTTCGGCATCCAGGCCGCCACACTATCGGTGGCGAAGGTGGCGCAGAGCTGGCCGATGAGTTCCGCGCGGTTCTCCACCCGCCCGGCATTCTTCTCGTAGCGCGGATCGGCGCCGAGATCGGGCCGCCCGATCGCCTGGCAGAGGCGCTGGAACAGGCCGTCATTGCCGGAGGCGACCATGATGTAGCCGTCGGAGGTGGGGTAGGCCTGGTAGGGCACGATTTCGCGCACGCCGGAGCCGGCCCGGGCCGGCAGGATGCCGGAGGCGAGATAGGAGGCCAGGGGGATGCCCATCCAGGCGCAGGAGGTTTCGAACAGCGAAGTATCGATCAGGCCGCCGATGCCGGTGCGTTGCCGTTCGATATGGGCGGCGAGAATGCCGAGTGCGGACCACATGCCGGTCGCGAGGTCCATGATGGAGACGGAGACGCGCACGGGGGGGCGGCCATCCTCGCCGAGCATGGACATCAGGCCGCCGAAGGCCTGCATCAGCGGGTCGTAGCCAGGGAGGTCCTTGAGCGGGCCGACGGAACCGAAGGCGCCGAGGTTGCAGAAGATGAGGGAGGGTTTCTCGGCCAGCAGCGACTCGGCCCCGAGCCCGAGCTTGTCGAGTGCGCCGGGCTTGAGGTTGTGCAGCACGACGTCCATCTCCTCGATGATGAGGCGGCGGACGCGGTCGCGCTGGGCGGGGTCTTTGAGGTCGGCGGTGATGGCGCGTTTGCCGCGGTTCATCGACTGGAAGATGGTGGAGGTTCCCGCGGAGAAGGGCGGGCCCCAGCCGCGGGCGTAGTCACCGCTGCCGGGGTTTTCCAGCTTGATGATGTCGGCCCCCATCTCCCCCATGATGGCCGCCGCGTAGGGGGCGGCGATGCTGTGGCCGATCTCAAGCACCTTGAGGCCGGCGAGCGGATACGGGGTCGTCATGGGCGTCTCCTGGAGGCGTGTCGTTGACCGCATCCTCGCCCGGTGGGATGGAAAAGCCAACGCATGGAGGACGTGATGGAAGCGGCGACGACGGACGGGGTGACGATGGTGCCGGTGGGCGAGGACTATCCGGAACTGCGCGAGGCGGTGCGCCGCATCTGCGCCAAGTATCCCGGCCTCTACTGGCGCGAGTTGGAGGAGAAGGAAGCCTATCCCTCCGCCTTTGTCGATGAGCTGACCGAAGCCGGCTTCCTCGCCAGCCTGATCCCCGAGGAATATGGCGGCACCGGGCTCCCGCTGCGGGCGGCGGCGGTGATCCTGGAGGAGATCAACGCCTCCGGCTGCACCGCGAGCCAGGGCCACGCCCAGATGTACATCATGGGCACGCTGCTGCGGCATGGCAGCGAGGAGCAGAAGCAGCAGTACCTGCCGCAGATCGCCTCGGGTAAGCTGCGCTTG
>CAIYPH010000530.1 GCA_903928045.1 uncultured Rhodospirillales bacterium | reverse complement strand
TTTTTTGCTTCTTTTTTTCAAAAAAGAAGCGCTTCCTGCCTTGCCCTATCAGTGCAGCGCCACGCCCTCGATGGTGATGCGATGCATCAGCCGGCGCTGGCCGTGATAGTCGTTGATGGCGAGGTGCCAGGTGCTGCGGTTGTCCCACAGCGCGAGCGAGCCGTCGCGCCAGGCGAAGCGGCAGGAGAATTCCGGGCGCATGGCGTGGCGGTAGAGGGTTTCGAGCAGGCCGCGGGATTCGTCGGCGGTCCAGCCTTCGAAATGGATGGTGAAGCCGGGGTTGACGTAGAGCGCCTTGCGGCCGGTCTCGGGGTGGGTGATGACGACGGGGTGGATGGCATCCTGCGTGGCGGCATCGGGGTTGCCGAGGCGGCCGTCGCCGTCGCGGGTGGCGGCGCGGCCGAAAACGTGGCGGCTGGAATGCACCGCGCGGAGGCCGCCGAGCGTGTGCTTGAGGCCGTCGGACAGCGCGTCATAGGCGGCGTACATGCTGGCGAACATGGTGTCGCCGCCGAACGCCGGCACCTCGCGGGCGTAGAGCATGGAGCCCAGCGCGGGGATCTGGTCGTAGCTGTGGTCGGTGTGCCAGCCGCCGCCGATATTGGTTTTCTGCTCCGGCTCCTTGCGCACCTCGGCAATCTGCGGCCAGCCTTCGACCGCGCGGAAGAAGCGGTTGATGTTGATCTTGCCGAAGCGCTCGGCGAGGGCGATGTGCTGCGCCTCGCTGAGGCGCTGCTCGCGGAAGAAAACCACCCCCCATTGGCCGAGAGCGGCGCGGATGTCGGCGATGGTCTGGTCCGGCAGGTGCTGGGCGAGATCGACCCCGTGCAGCTCGGCGCCGACGGCGCCGGCGATGGGGCGGACCTCGATGGTGTTGCTGAGCATTGCTGGCCTCCCTGGCGTGTTGTGGGGAGCATCACGGTTCGGAGCGGGCTGTCAACTGGCGCTATCAGGGAGGAAGCGCTTCTTTTTTGAAAAAAAGAAGCAAAAAACTTTTATGCGTTTGGTTTGTACCGCTCCCCACTATCCGCCAAGTGTACGCCAACGGCATGGAATGGAGTGAAAAGTTTTTTTGGTTCTTTTTGTTCACAAAAAGAACACCTTCCCCTTCACCTGGTCGCTTGGGCAGGCAACGAAGGCGGTGCTATGAGTGCGTGTTGAACGCGCGTACCGGCCGCAGTGCCGGGCAACCAGAAATTCGGGAGCACCTAATGTCCGGCTTTGCCTCCACCACTGATCTGGCCGAAAAGGTCGTGTCTTTTGATGAGCTTGGCCCGGGGCTATATGCCTATACCGCTGAGGGGGACCCCAATTCGGGGGTGATTGTCGGGCCGGACGGGGTGGTGGTGGTGGATGCGCAGGCGACGCCGGCGATGGCGGCGGAGGTGCAGGCGAAGATTGCCACCGTGACGGAGCAGAAGGTGCGGCAGATTGTGCTGACGCATTATCACGCCGTGCGGGTGCTGGGGGCGACGGGGTATCCGGCGCATTCGGTGATTTGCTCCGATGTGACGCGGGACATGATCGTGGAGCGCGGGCAGCAGGACATGGACAGCGAGATCGGGCGGTTTCCGCGGCTGTTTCGCGGACGGGACGGGATTCCCGGGCTGACCTGGCCGACGCAGACGTTTCATGGGCGGATGTCGTTGTGGCTGGGGGGGCGGGAGGCGGAGGTGATCCATATCGGGCGGTCGCACACCGCGGGGGATACGGTGGTGTGGCTGCCGAAGGAGCGGGTGCTGTTCGCGGGGGATACGGTGGAGTTCGGCGCCACGCCCTATTGCGGGGACGCGCATTTCACGGACTGGCCGGAGACGATACGGCGCATTCGGGCGCTGGGGGCGGAGAAGATGGTGCCGGGCCGCGGGCGGGCGCTGATGAATGCGGCGGAGGTGGCGGAGGCGTTGGACGGCACGGAGGCGTTCACCTCGCGGCTGTTCGGGATCGCCAAGGCGGGGGTGGCGAAGGGCAAGGGGCTGGGCGAGATCTATGCCGAGGCGATGGAGAAGATGCGGCCGGAGTTTGGGCATTGGGTGATTTTCGACCACTGCATGCCGTTCAACGTCTCGCGGGCGTTCGATGAGGCGGGCGGGCTGGATCGGCCGCGGATCTGGACGGCGGAACGGGATGTGGAGATGTGGAAGTCGCTGGAGGCGGCGCGGATGAAGACTGGGGAAATTTAGGGGGGGGGATGTGGGGGAGATTCGGTTTCGTCAGCTTTCGATCGGGGCGCTGTGGCGGATCGGGCTGATTTGCGGTGGGTGCCTGTGGTTGCCGTTTGGAGTTGTCGTCGGTGTGCTCGCGCTATTGGGCGGATCGACGGTGCGACTCAATCAGCAGCCGGTGCACGGGATTGCGGCGTTGGCTACCGCCGTGGTGCTGGGCGTTGTGTTCACGCTGCTGAGCGGATTGGCGATCCTCGTCGGAGCGATCCTGTCGCGGGTTTTCATGCGCCTGGTTGGAGACCGGCGGCTGCGGTTGCTCGATGGAGCGCCACTGCCCGAGCCGGTGGCGCCGCGGCCGGCGACGCGGGCGGTTGGGTCGCCGGATGAGACGGAGATGGGGTGGTAGGAAGCGGTTCATTTTTGAAAAAAAAGAGCCAAAAAACTTTTATCCGTTGGCCGCGGAGTCTCCCGGGGATACTCCGGACCAACGGAATGAAAAATTTTCGCTCTTATTGCGTCATCTGTTGAGATCTGCGATTCTACTCCCCGGCGTC
>CAIYPH010000529.1 GCA_903928045.1 uncultured Rhodospirillales bacterium | reverse complement strand
GTTGCGCCAGGCGGTGAACAGTTCGTCAAGCGCGGCGGTGAGGCGGCGCAGGGTGAGCCAGAACAGAATTGTAGACGCAGTTGTGGCGAGCGTTCCGTGCAGCGAGGTGAGGAGGCGGGCCCATGCGTTCATTTTAACGTTATAGAATTTAGTTAAATTAAATGCAAGGAAAAAATGCGTATATCGTGCATTTTTTTCCAGCCACGGCGGGGCCGCTTACTCGCTGGCAGGCGGCGCAACCCGCGCGCAGACGACTTCCAGCGCCCGCATCAGTGCCCGGGCGGCCGAGGAGAGCGGGTGGGTTTCGCGGTAGTGGATGGCGATGGTGCGCTTGAGGGAGTCTGAGCGGACTTTCAGCCGCACCAGCCGGCCGTCGGCGATTTCAGGTTCCATGACATGGGCTGGCAGCACGCCGACATAGTCGCTGTGCTGGGCCACCGACTTGATCATCTGCACCGAGGTGGTCTCGATCCGGGCGGCGGGGGGCTCGACGCCGGCGGAGCGGAAGAAATGTTCCAGCACGTGATGGTGCGAGGCGCCGACCATCGGGAACAGCCAGGGGTATTGCGCGAGGTCGGTCTCGCGGACGCGTTTGAGGGCGGCCAGCGGGTGCCCGGTGCGGGCGATCACCGAGAGTTCGTCGCGCAGGATGATGCGGGAGCGGACGCCGAGTTCGGTGGTTTCTTCGGCGAGGCCGACTGCGAAGTCGAACTCGCCGCGGCGCAGGCCGGGGAGCAGTTCGAAGTTCATTTTCTCGATGATGCGGGCGGAGTAGTGCGGGTTCTGCGCGCCGACGGCGGCGACCGCGCGGGCGAGCAGGCCGCCGGCGATCGAGGGCAGGGCGCCGACATGCACGCTGCCGAGATGCTGGCCGCGGAGTTGGCCGATTTCGGCGTGGGCGTGGCCGACCTCGGCTTCCACGGCTTTGGCATGGGCGTATAGCGAGCGGCCGAAGGCGGTGGCGGCGACGCCGGTGCTGGTGCGGTCGAGCAGGATGCAATCCAGCTCCTGTTCCAGCAGGCGCAGGCTTTTGGTCAGCGCCGGCTGCGAGATGCCAAGCCTGGTGGCGGCCTTGCCGAGGCTGCCTTGTTCGATGGCTTCGACGAGGTGACGGAGTTGCCGGAGCTGCACGGCCATAACCTCTGGATATGGGTTGGGCAGTTTAGATATGGGACAGGGCAACGGCAATCGGCCACACTTCGCGCGCACCGGAAATACGGGCAGCTCGGGAGGAGTGCGTCGGATGAAGCGTAGGCATTTGTTGATCGGCGGCGTGGCCGCGGCCACAGGGATGACGCGCCTGGCGCGGGCGGCCGATCAGACACCGATACGGATCGCCAACCTGGATATCGGCCCATTCGCGCCGGTGGCCTATGTCGGCAAGCTGGCGCAGAAATACGGCATCAAGGTTGAGATCACCGGGTTCCGCCGCGGGCTGGAATCGGCGCAGGCGGTGACCGCCGGGGCGGCGGATGTCGGGGTTGGCGGGGTGGAGGCCGCGGTGTCGGCGGTGGCGGCCGGCAGCCCGAGCGTGATCGTGGCCGGTTGCACCACGGGCGGCATCGGCTGGGTGGCGAAGAAGGGCTCGGGGATCAAGACGATCGCCGATCTGAAGGGCAAGAAATTCGCGGTGATCCGCGGGCTGCATGAGCTTGTCATGCTGGCGGTGTTCGCCAAGCATGGCCTGACCTCCTCGCAGGAGCCCGGGGCGGACGTGCAGGTGTTCTATATCAGCGCGCCGCCGGCGTTGGGCACCGCACTGCGCAACGGCGATGTGGACGCGATGAGCGCGCCGGAGCCGTTCCCGAGCCGCGCGGTGCTGGAAGGCTACGCCACGCCGCTGCCGGCGCCCTACGACACCGAACTGGGCAACATTCCGCGCGCGCTGTTCATGCGCCGCGAATTCCTCGCTCAGCATCGCGAGGTCGCCGAGCGGTTCGTGACGGCCTATGTCGAAGCGATGAAGACCTTCCGCGACCAGCCGAAAGTCGCCGAGGATTTCGTGCTGAACGACGCGCTAAAAGGCGAAATGACGCCGCAGGACTGGCAGATGTCCACCGGCAACCAAACCTGGGACGTGTCGCTGACGGTGCCGGTGGTGCAGTCCTATATCGGCGATCTGCAGAAATACGGAATGCTGCGGCAGAAGCTGGTGGCGGCGGATTTCACCGATCTGACGATGCTGGAGAAGGCGAAGGCGAGCGTGGGGTGGTGAGGGCGGTTCGCGTGGACTCGGGAAAAGCGAGGGCAGGCAAGGTGTTCTTTTTGTGAACAAAAAGAACCAAAAAAACTTTTATTCTCTCCGCTTGCACGAACGCTCGTCCGATGCGGCGAACGGGAGAGTTTTTTGCGGAGCTTTTTTGCAAAAAAGCGACCGCTTGCTTCATCCCGGCCTGACATGAAAACCACGTCGTTGCGTTTCGGCCGTGCGGGATTGATGCGCAGCGTGGTGCCGGTGGGGTTTCTGATCCTGTGGGAAATCGCGGTGCGGGTGGGGTGGATCGAGGCGCGGTTTTTTCCGGCACCGTCCGCGCTGGTGAGCGAGATCTGGCGCGATCTGATGTCGGGCAAGCTGGCGAAGGATTCCTCGGCAAGTTTGATCCGGCTGTTGTCGGGGCTGTCGATCGGGGTGGGGCTGGGGATCGGCGTCGGCATGGCGATGGCGCTGTCGCGACGGGTGGATCAGTTGCTGGGGTTTCCGGTGCAGGTGCTGCGGGCGATTCCGCCGATCACCTGGATCGGGTTTTCCATCCTGTGGTTCGGGCTGGGCAACAGGCCGGCGATTTTCCTGATCAGCCTGGGCGTGGTGTTTCCGATGCTGCTGAACACCTATGGCGGGGTGAAGCAGGTGGACATGATCTACATCCGCGCGGCGCGCAATCTGGGGGCGCAGCGCTGGATGCTGTTCAAGGATGTGGTGTTGCCGGCGGCGCTGCCGAGCGTGCTGACTGGGTTGCGGGTCAGTGTCGGGCTGGCGTGGATTTTGATGGTTGTGGGCGAGTTGGTGGCGGTGCCGAGCGGACTCGGAGACACGCTGATGCGGGCTCAGGATTACGGGCAGACCGACCGGATGCTGGCGTACATGCTGCTGATCGGGTTCTACGGATCGGTTTCGGATTTCGCGGTGGTTTCGCTGTCGCGGTACCTGTTGCGGTGGCAGCGGGGGATTGAGGGATGAGCCCGGTGAGTGCAGGCAAGGGGCAGGAAGG
>CAIYPH010000528.1 GCA_903928045.1 uncultured Rhodospirillales bacterium | reverse complement strand
TTTTTTGCTTCTTTTTTTTCGAAAAAAGACGCGCTTACTTCCACCTAGCCCGGTAGAAGCGGGGGTTGTCGTCGGGCCAGGGCGTGAAATCGAGCTGGCGGGAGAAACCGTAGGTCTTCACGTAGGTGAACAGCGGCAGGAAATAGGCGCGCTCGGTGATGAGGCGGAAGGCCTGGGCGTAGAGGGTGCGGCGGCGCTCGGCATCGAGGATGCGCGCCCCCTCGGTGACCAGGGCGGTGACCTCGTCATCATACGCCATCGCGAAGCTGCCCTTGGTGTAGAAATAGCCGAGGAAAGCCGAGACGTCGTTCACCGCGAAGCCGCCCCAGCCGGCGAAGGCGAGCGGCAGCTTGCCCTGCTGGGCGAGCTGGATGACGGCGCCGGCCGACATGGTGTGGGTGCGCGCGGTGATGCCGGCGGCGGCGAGGTAGTTCTGGATGGCGCCGGTCCAGATCCCCGGGAGGTAGGAGTAGAGATCGAGCTCGACGCCATTGGCGAATCCGGCCTCGGCCAGCAAGGCGCGGGCTTTGGTGGGGTCATAGGCGTAGTGCACGCCGGCGGCCTGGTCGCAGCCGAATTCGCCGGGGAAGCAGGCGATGTTGAGCACGTGCGAGCCGCCGGGCATGAATTGCGCGGCCAGGGTTTCGCGGTCGATCGCATGGGCGATCGCCTGGCGGACCTTGATGTTGGTGAGCGGATTGCCGGCGCCGGAGCGGCCGGCAGCATCCATGTTGAGGTAGGTGACGCGCTGCACCTCGGCGCGCACCGCCTGCATTGTGGGCAGGCGGGCGATGTTGTCGAACTGGTCAGCCGGGAAATCGGAGATCCAGTCGGCGCGGTTGCCGAGCAGCTCCGCCATTTCGGTGGTGACGTCGGCGACCTGATGGATGACGAGCCGGCGGATGGCGGGCCGTCCCTTGGGGCTGGCGGGGTAGTGGGCGTCGAAGCGTTCGAGCGCGATCTCGCCCGGCCCGGTGATTGGCATCATGCGGTATGGGCCGGTGCCGACCGGGGCCTTGGCGTAGGCCTCGGGCCCGATACGGGCGCGATAGGCGCTGGGCCAGATCGGCATGATGGCGGCGATGACGTTGAGGGCCGGCGGGAAGGGCCGCTTGAGACGCAGGCGGACATGCTGGGCGTCGATCGCCTCGGCGCCGGCGAGGAAGGCGTAGTTGCTGGGGGTGACGACCCGTGGATCGGCGAGGATGGTGTTGACGGTGTAGGCGACATCCTCGGCGGTGAAGGCATCGCCGTTATGGAAGGTCACCCCCGCGCGCAGGGTGAATTCGAGCGTAATGTCGTCCACCTGCCGCCATTCGGTGGCGAGGGCGGGGCCGATCTGGCCGGTCGCGGGGTCACGATACAGCAGCCCGTCCCAGGCGAGGTCGGCGAGGATGATGCCGTTGCGCTGGGTGTTGTAGTAGGGGTCGACATTCGGCACCGCGTCGCGCCAGGAAATGCGCAGCGTGTCGGCGGATTTCTGCGCAAGCGCCGGGCCGGCGAGCCCGGCGGCCAGCGCCAGGACGACGGCGAGCCGGCGCAGCGCCTTCACCGCTTAGCCTCGGCGTCGATCAGCCGGGACATCTCGCGCCGCGCGATCCGCCAGCCAGCCGCGGTGCGAACGAAGCTGTCGCGGTACTCCACCAGCAATTCGAGCCCACGCATCGGCACCGGCAGCGCGCCATCGGCCGGGCCGCGGACCACCATGCCGAAGGAGACGCCCTTGGCGGTGTCAGCGTCGATGACGTCGATCACCGGGTTGATCACCAGGTGCTTGGAGTAGCTGTCGGCGCCGCGGCGCTCGACAAAGCCGCGGATCGCCTCTCGCCCGGCGAGTTCGATCGCCGGTAGCGGCTCGGTGCGGATCCAGGTGGCTTCGGGGGTGTAGAGGTCGAGGAAGGCATCGGTGTCGCGGTTGTCGAGATGGGTGCAGTAGGCGGTCATCAGGCGGAGGCAGGCGCGTTCGATCAGCAGGCAAGCGAGGTCATCCATGGTTAGGTCTCCTGGCGTGCGGCGCGGACATATTCGGGGTTGCGCGAGCGGGTGAGCACCATCTCCGGCTCGGTGTAGCCGGGCTCGGCCGGGGCACCGAAGCTGGCGGCGACGGCGGCGGCGCGCTCGGCGAAGAGGGGCGCGTAGTCGGGGTGGGTGAGGATGTAGAATTCGTTCTGCAGGACGGACTGGAGCACGCGAGTGCCGACCGACTGGGCGGTCATGCGGTGATAGGAGACCGGCCGGCTGGCTTCGAGTGGGACCGACTCGCCGCGAGTGGCGGCGTGGCGGGCGGCGGAGGTGGCGACGAGGTCGCTCTCGACCGCCCCGGGACACAGCACGCTGACCCCGATGCCCTTCGGCGCGAGTTCCGCCCGCAGCGACTCCGTCATGCCGAGCACGGCGTATTTCGACGCGGCATAGGCGCCGAGACCGCCCGGCGCGATGAGCCCGGCCATCGAGGCGGTGTTGACGATGTGGCCGTGGCCGCGGGCGATCATTCCGGGCACCACGGTGCGGACGCCGAGGAAGCTGCCGGTGAGGTTGATTTCCACGACGGTGCGGAACAGGGTTTCCGGCATTTCAGCAAGATGGATAGGGGTGCCGTCACCGAAGCGGCCCTGCATGACGCCGGCGTTGTTGCATAGCAGATCGATCGGCCCGAGTGTCGCCTCGACCTGGGCGACGGCCGCGGCCCACGAGGCCGCGTTGGTGATGTCGAGCATTACCGCGAGCATGCCATGCGCGGCAGCGGTGGCGCCGAGGCGGGGTGCATCGATGTCGGCGATGGCCACGCGCATGCCGGCCGACTGGAAGGCGCGCGCGATGCCAAGCCCGATGCCGCCGGCGCCGCCAGTGACGAGGGCGACACGCCCTGCGAGGTCCCGCATGGTCAGGCCTCCCCGCCGTGATTGCCGGACTGCCGCATGTCTTGTTCCCCCGCATCGTTGTCATCGCCCCGCTGCCGAGGCCGTTGCGGGGAGATTGGCACCGGCCGCCGCACAATGACAGCATTGGCGGCGGCCATGCCGAGTTTCACATGGGCGATTTCGAAGTGCGCGCCCGTGCGGGATGGCAGGTCAGGCCGGCACGCCCAGTCGGAAGCGGGTCTCGGGCAGGCCGCGGGCGCCGGTGCCGATGATGCGCATCAGGCGGCCGGCGTCCCGGTGATCGGCGCGCAGGCGGCCGCCGGAGTCGGAGATGGCGGTGCAATAGAGCGTATCGAGGCCCGGGCCGCCGAAGGCGGGGCAGGTCGGGTAGGGAATCGGCACGTCGATGCGCTGCACCAGTTCGCCAGAGGGGGTGAAGCGGCCCAGTGCGCCGGCGTGGATGAGGGCGACCCAGATATGCCCCTGCGCATCCACGGTGGCGCCATCGGCCGCGGAACCGGCGATGGCACGGGTATCGGCCAGCACGCGGCGGTTGCTCGGCGTGCCGGTCGCGATGTCGTAGTCATAGGCCCAGAGCACGCCGCGCGGGCTGTCGGCGAAGTACATCGTGGTGCCGGAGGGGCTGAAGCAGAGGCCGTTGGAGACGCCGAGCCCGGTTTCCAGCACGTGGCAGGAGAGGTTGGCATCGAGCCGGTAGAGCTTGCCGAGCCCGGGCTTTTCCTCGGGCGCGAAGTCCATGGTGCCGCAGAGATAGCGGCCCTGGCGGTCCATCTTGCCGTCGTTGAAGCGCACGCCGAGGTTGCCGTCCTCGGGCAGTGCGAGCGGGCGCACCGCGCCGGTTGCGATGTCGAAGATGTGGAAGCCGTGGCGAAGCGCGACGAGCAGCGTACCGGGGGCGGCGAGGCCGACGCTGCCGACGAGGTCGGGCATGGGGAAGCGGCGGAAGCGATGGGTCGCCGGGTCATAGCGCTGGACACTGGGGGCGTTGATGTCCACCCAGTAGAAGGCTTGTTCCAGCGGGTCCCACAGCGCGCCCTCGCCGAGCTTGTCACGGCCGCGGCCGACGAAGCTGATATCGATCGTCATTCATCTGTCCCCTTGATCCGCCGTTGCCGGCATTGGGGGGAGTTTTCTCTCTTGGCGGGTTTGGCGCAAGGCGGGGGAGGAAGGATGTTCTTTTTGTGAACAAAGAGAAGCGCTTCCGTCCCCTCCCCTCCCCGCCTTGCGGCCCCTGCCCGCCCGCGCCTAGGGTCTCGCCAAATCGACTCTCCGAGGGGCCTCAAGGGATGCTGCAAACCACTACGCCGTCCGCCAGCCAGATGATCGAGACCTGGCTGGGCCAGTTCAACGCCGCCGGCGATGCGGCCGGGATTGCCGCGCTGTTCCGCCCGGATGGGCATTGGCGGGACATACTGGCGCTGACCTGGCGGATTGCCACGACCAGCGGGCGCGACGCGGTGGCGGCGGGGTTGCTGGCGGCGCGGGCGCGGGCCGGGGCGCGGAATTTCGCCGTTGATCCCGCGCGGTATCCGCCGCGGTTCGTGGAGCGCGCGGGCGAAGCGGTGGTGGAGGCGATTCTGCGCTTCGACACCGATGCCGGGGTGGGCGCGGGGATTTTGCGGCTGATGCCGGACGGGGCGGCGTGGACGCTAATGACGTCGCTGCACGCGATCGCCGGGCATGACGAGGAGACGGAGCGGCTGGCGCGCGAGGAGCCGGCGTTCGAGCGGGATTTCGGCGGGCCGAATTGGCTGGACAAGCGCCAGGCGCGGCTGGGCTACGCGGACCGCGATCCCGCGGTGCTGATCGTCGGCGGCGGGCATGCGGGGTTGACCGCGGCGGCGTCGCTGGGCGCGCTGGGGGTGGAGGCGCTGGTGGTGGACCGGATGGCGCGGGTCGGTGACAACTGGCGCAAGCGGTACCATGGGCTGAAGCTGCACAACCAGGTCTACAGCAACCATCTGCCGTATCTGCCGTTCCCCAAGACCTGGCCGCACTATATCCCGAAGGACAAGATCGCGAATTGGCTGGAGTTCTATGCCGAGGCGATGGAAATCGATTTCTGGAGGGAGACGGATTTCCTCGGAGCCTCGTATGACGCGGCCGCCGGGCGGTGGACGGCCAGGTTGCGGCGGGGCGATGGCGAGCGGGTGGTGCGGCCGCGGCATATCGTGATGGCAACCTCGGTGAGCGGGACGCCGAATCTGCCGGAGATCCCGACGCTTGATCGGTTCGCCGGGACCGTGGTGCATTCGAGCCGCTTCGCCGAGCCCGGCCAGTGGCGCGGGCGGAAGGTGTTCGTGTTCGGCACCGGGACGAGCGCGCATGACATCGCGCAGGAGCTGCATGGTAATGGCGCGGTGGTCACCATGGTGCAGCGGAGCCCGACGCTGGTGGTGAACGTGGAGCCGAGCGCGCAGCTGTATGACAGTGTTTACTATGGGGACGGTCCGACATTGGCGGACCGGGACCTGATCAACATGTCCTTCCCGCTGCCTGTGATGAAGCAGGCGCACAAGCTGCTGACCGACAAGGCGCGGGCGCTTGATGCGCCGCTGCTGGAGGGGCTGGAGCGGATCGGGTTCCGGCTGGAATTCGGCGA
>CAIYPH010000527.1 GCA_903928045.1 uncultured Rhodospirillales bacterium | reverse complement strand
TGGTGCCAGGGCTATTCCGAGCCCGGCGCCGGCTCCGACCTCGCCGGCCTGCAATCCCGCGCGGTGCTGCAAGGCGACCATTTCCTGGTCAACGCCCATAAGATCTGGACCTCCAACGCCCATTACGCCGACAAGATATTCTGCCTGGTGCGCACCGACCCCACGGCCAAGAAGCACGAGGGCATCAGCTTCCTGCTGATCGAAATGGCGCAGCCCGGCGTGCGGCCGCGGCCGATCCGCCTCATCAGCGGCGCCTCAGTGTTCTGCGAAACCTTCATTGAGAACGTGCAGGTGCCCAAGGACAACCTGCTCGGCGAAATGAACAAGGGCTGGACCATCGCCAAGCGCCTGCTGGAGCACGAGCGCAAGTCGATCGGCGGCATCGGCGCGCGGCAATCCCAGCGGGCGGATATGCCGATGCAGGATGTCGCCAAGCTGCATGCCGGCGAGGTGGACGGCAAAATCGCCGATCCCGCGCTGCGTGCCAATATCGCGACCTTCCAGATGGATGCCGCCGCCTTCCAGCTCACCCGCAAGCGCGCATCCGACGAGGCGGAGGCCGGGCGGCCGCCTGGGCCGATGTCGGCTATGTTCAAATACTACGCCACCGAGCTCAACAAGCGCCGCTACGAGTCCATCCTCGCCGCCGAGGGCGTGCAGGGCATGGGCTGGGACGGCGATGACTTCAAGCCCGACGAAATCCGCTGGACGCGGGAGTGGCTGCGCTCCAAGGCCAACACCATCGAAGGCGGCACCTCCGAGGTGCAGCTCAACATCATTGCCAAGCGCGTGCTTGGCCTGCCGGATTGAGGAGCGCGTCATGGCCCTAGTGCTTTCAGAGGACGCCCAGCTCGTCCGTGACCAGGCGATGGATTTCTTTCGCGAGAAATCGCCGGTTTTGGCGCTGCGCAAGCTGCGCGACAGCAATGACGCCGACGGCTTCTCCCGCGCGCTGTGGAAGGAGATGGCCGATCTTGGCTGGACCGGCTTCGTCGTCTCCGAGGAATCCGGCGGCTCCGGTTTCGGCATGGTCGGGCTCGGCCAGGTGCTGGAGGCGGCCGGCCGCACGCTGGCCGCGAGCCCGCTGATCTCCACCGCCCTCATCGGCGCCAGCGCGCTCGATATGGCGGGCACGACAGCGCAGAAATCCGCCCATCTCTCCGGCCTGCTCGCCGGCGACGTGATCACCGCGCTCGCCACCGACGAGGGCGCCCACCACGCGCCCGGCAACGTCGCCACCACGGCCCACGCCGAGGCCGGCGGCTACGTGCTCGATGGCCGCAAGACCTTCGTGCTCGATGGCCACGTGGCGGATCTGCTGATCGTCTCCGCCAAGACCGATGCCGGGATCACCCTGTTCCTGGTGCCGGCCAAGGCGGCGGGCGTCTCGATCCAACGCCGCATCATGGTCGATAGCCGCAACGCCGCCATCGTCACGCTTTCGGGCGTGAAAGTTGGCGCCAACGCGGTGCTCGGCAGCGTTGGCGGTGGTGCCGCCCTGCTCGAACGCATCCTCGACCGCGCCCGCGTCGGCCTCGCCGCCGAGATGCTCGGCAGCTCCTGCGAAGCCTTCGATCGCACGGTGCAATACCTCAAGGACCGCAAGCAGTTCGGCGTCGCCATCGGCTCCTTCCAGGCGCTGAAGCACCGCGCCGCGCAGATGTTCGCGGAAATCGAGGTCACCCGTTCCGCCGTGCTGGCCGCACTTGTGGCACTCGACGAGGGGGCGGAGGATGCCGCCTCGCTGGTCAGCCTCGCCAAGGCCAAGGCCAACACGACGTTCAACCTCGCGAGCTCCGAGGGCATCCAGATGCATGGCGGCATCGGCATGACCGATGAGCACGAGATCGGCTTCTTTCTCAAGCGCTCGCGCGTCGCCGAAATCACCTTCGGCAGCACCGGCTTCCACCAGGACCGCTACGCCGCGCTGCTGGGATACTAAGAGTCCGTCCGGTAGGTTCATTTAGGATTACAAAGCCTTCTCAGCATCATGCGGATTGATGCCAATTTGAGGAACGCCGTCGCCATTCTGGTGAGGTTCTCGAAG
>CAIYPH010000526.1 GCA_903928045.1 uncultured Rhodospirillales bacterium | reverse complement strand
GAGTGATCCCCGGGGTTCGCCAGTCTGGTATTGTCGTTCGCTTTTAGTAGTTCCAGCGAACGCCGGCACGATACGAACGGCGCTGGAAGTCGCCGAAGGTCGGCAGATCCTGCACGTTGTCGACCGCGCCGAAGAGCGTGATGTTGTTGCTCCACTTGTAGCTGGCGCGCAGATCGAGATCGACGGCAGCTGCATTGTAGTTAGTGGAACGGAAGCCAGCGTAGATCTGCTGGCCGCTGGTCAGAATGGCGACATCCTGGCCGTTGATCTTCTGGTAGGTGATCGTCTGCAGCGGGAGGAGCGGATTGCCCTCGTTGCCGAAGGTCTTCACCGAGTCACCGTTGATGCGGACGTTCGCACCGAAGGACCAGGCACCTTCACGATAGTTCATCGTCATGGTGCCGCGGAACTTCTGGCCACCCGAGTAGTAGCCACCGTTCGTGCCGGCACCCTGATAGGTGACGGGGATCGAGGTCTGAACGCCGCCGACATTGAACAGCTGCGACAGTGTACGGCTGAAGTCGTACATGTAGTTGCCGTTGAAGCCGACATCGGCCGAACCGGTGAACAGGTCGAAGCCATAGGCCAGCGCGAAGTCGAAGCCGGCCGTCGTGAGCAGCGCGGCGTTAACCGGCGCGGTCTTGACGAACAGGATCGGGGTGCTGGTGTTGGCGCCGGCGCAACCATCGCGGGTCACGTCACCGCAACCACGGGCCGGGAACGTGCCCTGTCCCTGGAACACGAGCAGCTGGCAGTAGCTCAGGTCGCCCTGCTGGCAGCGCGTGATCGGCTCGGTCTGGGCCGGGGTGAACAGCGCGCCGTGCAGGTGGATCTGGTACCAGTCAACCGACGCGGTGACGCCATCCAGGAAGCTCGGCGTGAACACGATGCCGGCGGCCAGGGTGTTGGCCTTTTCAGGCTGCAGGCCGGGGTTACCACCATTGACGTTGAAGCAGCTGTTGGTCGCCTGGAGGCCAGCAGTCGTATCAGCCGCATTGAACTTCGGGCAGGTGTTGCCCGAGTTCGCGCCCGGCGCGTACAGGTCCCAGACGTCCGGCTGGCGGATGTCGTACGACCAGGTGGCGCGGACCTTGAAGTCGTCCGTGATCTGGCTGGTGGCACCCAGCTTCCAGGTCTCGACCAGGCCGCTGAACGAGTAGTTGGTGATACGGCCAGCCATGGAGATGTCCAGGCTCTGGACGAACTGGTTCTTCAGGATCGGCGCGTCGATTTCGAGGAAGCCTTCCTCGGCATGCAGACGGCCTTCGAAGTTCGAGCTGTAGTTACCCGACGGGTAGACCGACTGACCGCCCGGAGACTGCGAACGACCGTCGATGTTGTACTCGCCCTGACGTTCCAGACGCCACTCGCCACCGAAGGCGACACCGACGTCACCGGCGGGCAGCTTCCAGGGCAGAACGCCCTGCAGCGAGAAGGCACCCGATGCCTGCTGCATGCGGATGAGGGCGGTACCCATACCGTCCTTGCTCGCATTGTTGAACTTGTTCGGCGAGACGTAGGAGAGCGTGCCGGTGCTGGCAGCGCCGTCACCGAAGGGATCGAAGGGCACGCAACCGGCCAGTTCGCCGGTGGAGGTGATGCCGAACGAGTTGGTGGCGGGAACGAATGCAGTGGCGCCGTTGACCAGGCCACGGCACTGGATCGAACCGATCGGCAGGCCCGAGGTACCAACGTTGCCGGAGGTGACGCGCACGGCATCCAGGGCATTGTTCACGCGGCCCTGAATGACCTGCATCACGTTCTGCTTGATGCGGACGTCGCTGTTCTGGATGTAAGCGGTCCAGGTCCAGTCGTCGCCCAGGCTGCCATCGAGCGTGAAGACGCCGCGCATGACGGCCTTATTGGCCCAGCCGCAGTTCTGGTAGAGCGCCTTGCATTTATTGTCCCAGGTGAAGCTCTTGGAGTCGGCGTTCGAGTAAACGCCATTGTCGCTGCTCGGGCTCGGGTTCGGGCGGTTGCCCGAATATTCGAAGCCGGCCGTGAAGAACTGCGTCGGACGGGCCTGGCGGCCGGCCAGCGTCGTCGACGTGACGACGGCTGCGTTGTTTTCGTTCTGGTGCGTGAACGGGTTGTAGCCGTTCGACAGGATGCTCGTGCCAGCGCCGCAAACAGCGCCCGAATTCGGGTCGCAAACAAACGACTGCGCGACATTGTCCGGGAGATAGGGGTTATCGGCAAACACGGTACGGCCCGTGCCCGACACTGTATTACCCGCGATGCGGGCCGTCAGACGGGAATAGTTCAGCTGCACCGAAGCCTTCACATCCGGGAGGATCTGATAGCTGACATAGGTGAAGTAGTTGCCCGAATGGTAGGGGTTGTCCGTGTTGCCCCAGCCGCCGGTGCCATACTGGTTGTTCGTGCAACCATTGTAGCAGTTGGAGGTGTCGGCGATGGTGCCGTAATTGAACCTGTTCGCATCGGCGTTGACGCCGGAGAAGTAGGTGCCCTTCAGGTAGCTGGTATTGGCGCCGATGGCCGAACCAGTGGTGCCCGCGGAGTTGCTCTGAACCAGGCCACCCACGACGGCCTGGGTGCTGCCGAACGTGCCGAAGGCATAGACCTGGACCGGCTGGCCGGCGTTGATCGTGGCGCAGGTGCCGCCAGAGGTGGCGCCCGCCGCATAAACGATGGAGGAGCAATAGGCCGAGTTATAGACGAAGTTGCGGCCGACCGGGGCGTGGGCCTTCCACTGGTCGCCGGTCAGGACGTCTTCGTCGGCATGGGTGATGTCGGCAGCGGCCACGATGTGACCCTTGCCGCCCAGGAAGCTGGTGCCCCAGGCGAACGACGCCTTGTAGGTGGGGTTGCCGACTTCGGTGCTGTTCGAATAGGTGACGTTGCCCTTGAAGCCTTCGTAGGTCTTGTTGATCACGATGTTGATGACGCCGGTCACCGCATCGGAACCCCAGGCGGCGGAGGCGCCGCCCGTCACAACGTCAACGCGCTGGACGAGGCCCGAGGGGATCAGCGAAAGGTCAACAATGCCTTCCTGAATGGTGGAGGGCGAAACGCGCTGGTGATCGAAGAGCACCAGGTTGCGCTGGGCGCCGAGGTTGCGCAGGGCAACGCTGTCGATGCCGGCGTCAACCTGGACGACGCAACCGGTGTTCGAACCGGCAGTGATCGAGGTGCCGCTGCGGATCTGGGGCAGTTCGCGAATTTCGTCGCCGATGGCGATCTTGGCGTCGCGGTTCAGCGTTTCGATGCCGATAACCGTAACGGGGGTGGGCTGGGTGAAGCCCTGCAGGTCAAGACGACCCGCGGACGAATTCACCGTTTCGATGTCGTCAGCCGGCGCCGTGGTGGCACCGCCCTGCGCATAAGCAGCGCCAGCGACAAGCGCCGTGGCCGAACCGCCGAGCAACAGATTCTTCAGAAGACTGTTCATGCTTCCCCCTAAAAATTAAATACATACCGCCCGTCATCAACAGTGTGCGGGCATTCGGCGTGCAATAAGTCAATCTTTGGCAGCCTCGTCAATGCTGCAATAATGTCACGTCACGCTGCATTGCAGCATTGCATGTTTGCGTCGCACCAATTTAACGAATTAGGCCCGGAATCATTAGGTTTCTGACGCCCGCGCGGCAGCAATTCACAACACGTTAAGCGCTCTGCAGCGTACGGATTAACGCCTCACGCGATGGTGACGGCGAGCGATGGCTGACCCGCCAGATCGAAAATAAAGCTGTCGCCCGCCTTTAAGGGAATCATCTTCATCAGGGCGCCGGAGATCACCACATCGCCGGGCTCCAGGCTGACTCCGAACTCCAGCAACTTGTTGGCCAGCCAGGCGCAGGAGATGGCTGGACTGCCCAGGACGGCAGCTCCAGTGCCGTCGGCGACCTGCGTTCCATTCTGGGAAATCGTCATGCCGATGGCCGCCAGGTCGGCGTCGCGCAGGGCCTTGCTCCATGGTCCCAGCGTGAAGCCGCCATAGGAAGCGTTGTCGGCGATGGTGTCGAAGAACTTGATCTTCCAGTCGGCGATGCGGCTGTCGACGATCTCGACGCCCAGCGCGCAAGCCTCCGTGGCGTCAATGATGTCGGCAGGCGTGATGTTCGGACGGTTCAGCGACTTGCCGATCAGGAATGCGACTTCGCCTTCGATGCGCGGCGCAATGAAATCCGCGGCCGGCACCGTCACCTTGCCGTTCTTCGCCTCGAAGAAGCTGGATTGCCACAGCGTGCCGTAATCGGGCTGATCGACGCCAAGCTGTTCCTGCACCGCCTTGGCGGTCAGGCCGATCTTGCGGCCCATGATCTTCTCGCCGCGCGCGGTGCGCATCGCCGTCCATTCCATCTGCACGCCATAGGCGTCAGCGAGATCGTTCACGCTCTCGCTGACGCTGAAGTGCGGGATGGGCGCTCCGTCCCGCATCGCGGTGTCGAGTTTTGTCGCAAGAGACCGGATGACGGGGTTTGAAGCGCTCATTGGAATTGTCTTTCGGATTACTGGCCGCGACCTGCAGTGGCGGTGTTGTTCATGTTGATCAGCTGATAGCCGCCAAAGG
>CAIYPH010000525.1 GCA_903928045.1 uncultured Rhodospirillales bacterium | reverse complement strand
CGGGCTATGCGTCCGTCGTGTTCGCTTCGTCATGTTCGCTCCTGATCCGCGGCAACATTGCCGCTGTCAGGCAGGAAATCCACCTATCGCTCTGTCCGAATTTCCCGAGCCACCTCTATGAGTGCCGTCTCGCTGCTGTTCGGCGGCAAGGCCTCGCTGGTGCAGTTCCAGTTTCCGGAGACCGCGATCGGCAACGGCACGATCGACAGCAACGGCAACGTCACCAACCCGACGACGCTGGCGGCGATCCCGATCTTCACCGGGGTGAACCTCGACGTGCTCGCGGCGCTGTCCGCGCGGTTCGGCCTCACCTTCGGGTTCGACACCTCGGGGCTCACCGAGTTCGCCCAGAGCGGCTATAGCAATCCGGCGTTGATCCTGGACGGGCTGTACGCGGCCAACCCGACGCTGAATGGCGTGCAGGTGCCGATGGCGACGTTCGGCGGCTCGATCGGCCTCGCCGTCGTCGCCGGCGTGGCGGGCACCGATGTCAGCGGCACCGGCGATGTCAGCGGCGTGGTGAATGTCGGCCTGGCCAATGGCGGCACCGAGTATCTCGGCAATGTGCTGAACCTGCTGAGCACCAATCCGCTCGGGCTGTTCAACGTCGACGGCCGCATCACCGCCGGGCTCGATTTCAACGTCGATGTCCTGGGGCAGAACATCTTCGGGATCAGCACGCCGCGGCTGGTGCTGTATCCGCCGCCCGGGCAGACCAGCGCGGCCAATGGGCTGCCGACGGTGACCACCTGGGGGACGCTGGCCGGCGCCGATTTCGAAACGCCGGACAATTGGAGCCCGACCTTCGCGGCGACCAGCGACCATACGCTGACCGGCACCTGGGACCTGTTCGCCGACAGCACGATCGACATCGTCTCGACGATCGGGCCGCCGCGGCCGACCCAGCCGATCGACGACTATGTCGTCACGTTCAACGGGCCGCTGGAGGCCGACCTCTATTCGCTGCAGCTCGCCGCCGTCAGCACGCTGGAGATCCAGAGCAACACGCTGCTGATCGATGGCTCCTCGCTGGTGACCCATATCGCGGGGAGAATCGACGTCTCGACGCAGCCGGGGACGCTGCTGCCGACCGCGCTCTACATGTCGGGGGTGGTGAACAACACCGGCACGATCACGCTGGCCGGCGACCCCAATGGCGGGGCCGAGGGCGAGCTCGGGGCGACCGGCGTGCTCGACCTGACGGGCGGCGGGCGGATCACCGGGCTCAACGAGAACGCGGCATGGACGATCGGCTCGGCGCCGAACGTGCATGTCGGCAATCTGCTGCGCAATGACGACAACCTGATCGACGGCGTCGGGTCGATCACCGTCACGCTGGAAAACCACGGCCAGGTGATCGCCGACGCGCCCGGGCGGCTGCTGATCCTCGCCAATGTGACCAATACCGGGCTGCTCGCCGCGGCGCCGCCGCCGAACACGCTGGTGCAGTCGACGCAGGGCACGCTGGCGATCCTGGCCGGGTTGGGCTTCAGCGACAGCATCGACATCCGCAATCAGGGCGGCACGATTTCGGCCAGCGGCGGCGGCAAGGTGCTGATCGGCAGCACCAGTATCAGCGGCCCCGGCATCACGGTGACGATCCACGGCGGCACGCTGGCGGCGCCGCATGAGGCGGGGTCGACGGACGGCACGATCATGCTGCGCAACCAGGTCACCCTCGATGGCGGGGTGGCGGGGATGACGGTGGCGGCGCCGTTGACGTTGCAGCCGATGAACGACGGCAGCGGCGCGCTGCTGACGCTGACCGGGCTGATCCAGGGTGCAACCTACGGAGCCGGGCTGGGGGCCAACGGGTTCACCAGCAATGGCAGCGATATCGCGCTTTACCACGCCACCATCCGCGGCGGGCTGCTCGACGGGCGGGTGCCGGCGGGGTCACTGAGCGGCATCATCCAGGTGGAGGGGAGCGCGACGCTGGATGGCTCGGCCGGGCAAGCGGGCGTGGGGATCGGCGGCACGCTGCACATCGGCAGCGGCAATACGCTGGCGCTGGGTGGCGGCATCGTGCCGGCGAATTTCGGCGGTGCGATCGCGATGGGCAACGGGACCATCGTGGTCGGCGTCACCGGCAATGACTCGGCCACGCTGGGGCCGGCGCCATCGGGGGGGCAGGGCACCCTGGTGATGGATGGGACGGCGAGCCGGATCGTGCCACGCGACACGGCTTCGGTGCTGACCAATTCCTGGCTGGTGAGCGGCACGATCGGGTTGATCAGTGGCGGGCTGAACAATACCGCGGCGGGCACCATCCTGGCCGAAGGGGCCTTCATGGGCCTCAACAGCGGCACCGTGGCGTCGAGCAACCAGGGGCTGATCGCGGCCGATACGTTCGGCGTGATGACGATCGACAGTACGCTGAACAATGCCGGCGGCACGCTGAGCGCGAATGGCGGGGCGCTGTTCCTGCGCAGCTATTCGGTGACCGGCGGCACGCTGCAGACGCCGAATGGCGGGACCATCGACCTGCTGTTCAACGAGACGCTGAGCGGGGTGGGCACGGCGCTGACGCTGGCGGCGGGGTCGCACATCGTGTTCGACACCGACCAGACGATCACCGGGACGATCGACAATCTCACCACGCTGCATCTGACCGGCAACAGCGCGACGCCGCTGACCGAGACGCTGCATGTGACGGGGACGGCCAGGCTGACCGGGGGCGGGGCGCTGCTGCTCGCGGATGCCGGCGGGCAGGGGGCTTCGGCGACCCAGGTGATCGCCGGCGGGCATATCGGGGATGTGCTCGACAATATCGACAACACGATCTCGGGCTATGGGGTGTTTTCCGGGGCGCTTGGGTTCGTCAACGAGGCGACCGGAACGGTGCTGGCCAGCGGCGGTATGCTGGCGATCAACGTGGGATTCGCCAACCGGGGCGTGGCGACCGCGCTGAGCGGGGCGACGCTGGCGCTGGGCGCGTCGGTGACCGATACCGGGGCGACGCTGCTGGCCGATGGGGGCACGCTGCTGATCACCGGCTACCTCACCGGAGGCACGCTGGCGGCGCGCAATGGCGGGGTGATTCTCGCCAATGGCGCGTATTTCGATGGCCGCGGCGAGGCGGTGACGATCCCCGGCACGGTGACGGTGGCGGCGCCGGCGAGCCTGCCGGCGGCGGGGCACAACACGCTGACGCTGCGGGGGGTGATCGCCAATGCGGGCACGCTGCAGGTGCAGTCCGACGTGTCGCAGGCCGGCAATTCGCGCGGCGTGCTGGTGTCCGGCATTGCGCGGCTGACGGGGGGCGGGCTGCTGAGCCTGTCGGACGTGACGGCGAGCGGCAGTGTCTCGGCGGTGTCGCTGCTGGGCGGCAGCGGGAGCGATGTGCTCGACAATGCCGACAACCAGATCGTTGGCTACGGCACGATCGGCGCCGGCCAGATGTCGCTGACCAACGAGGCGGCGGGGGTGATCGAGGCCAGCGGGGGCGAGATCTTCCTGCATCCTGGCGGGGCTGCGAGCCATTCGGCCAATGCGGGGCTGATCGAGGCGGTGGGCACCACGATCGACTTCACCGGCACGATCGCCAATGGCGGGGGCACGCTGGCGGCGCTGGCGGATGGGGCGGCCAATGCCGGGCTGTTCCTGCTGGATGGCGCCGATGTGGTCGGCGGCACGCTGGCGGGCGATGCGGCGAGCCGGTTCCGGGTGACCGCCGCGGGGGCGATGCTGGACGGGACGGCGGGGGCGCTGCTGCTGGCGGCGCCGAGCCGGCTCGATGTCGGATATGGGGCGACGCTGACGCTGGCGGGGACGGTGACGAATTCCGGCAGCGTGACGCTGCTCGCCGATACGTCGCATGGGCTGGCGAGCCGGATCCTGGTGGCGGGCACGGCGCGGCTGGCCGGCGGCGGGCTGGTGACGATGAGCGACACGCTGACCGCGGGGGTCGCGGGGGCGGTGATCAGCGGGTCGAGCAGTGCCGATCTGCTCGACAACGTGGACAACCGGATCAGCGGGATCGGGCGGGTCGGCAACGCGACGATGTCGCTGCGCAACGAGAGCGCGGGGGTGATCGAGGCGGCGGGCGGCACGCTGGTGCTGCGCATGGGCGGCGACGGCGCCACCGAGGTGAACCAGGGGACGCTCGACGCGCGGAGCGGCACGCTCGATTTGTTCGGGACGATCGCCAATGCCGGGGGCACCATCACGGCGCTGCATGGGGGCGGCGGGTCCGGGCTGGTGCTGCTCGACGGGCTGACGGTGCAGGGCGGGCTGCTGGCGAGCGATACCGGCGATGCGGCGAGCGTGCTGTCGACCACGACGCTCGGCGCGACGCTCGATGGTAGCGCGAACGCGGTGACGCTGGCGGCGGGGGGGAGGCTGCAGGTGATCCCGGCGTCGACGATGACGCTGCGTGGCGCCGTGGTCGACCAGGGCAATGTGGTGGCGAGCGGCTCCTACGTCCTCGCCGGCGGACTGCCGACCAAGACGATGCGGCTGCTGGTGTCGGGCGCCGTGTCGCTGACCGGCAGTGGCACGATCGCCCTGGTGGACGCCGGCGGGTCCGGCAGCCGGTTCTCGCAGATCGTCTCGGGCAATTCCTATGCCGATACGCTTGACACCGCCGCGATCATCCGTGGCGTCGGACTGCTGGGCAACAACGCCACCACGCTGATCAACCGCGCCGGCGGCACGGTGAGCGCCGATGGCGGCACGCTCTATGTTTCGACCGGCACGGTGGCGATCGCCAATACCGGGCTGTTGACGTCGGCGGCCAGCGGCACGCTCGAACTGCGCAGCAGCATTGCCAATACCGGCGGCACCATCGCCGCGGCCGGCGTGACGATGCTGGACAACATCACCGTCACCGGGGGGCATTTCGGCGCCGGCGCCGGGCGGGTGCTCGGCTCCTACGCGACCATTGACGGCTCGGCGGCCCCCGTCACTGTCGATGCCGGCGGCAGCGTTGGTCTGGCGTATGACACGTTGCAGGGGAACCTGTTTCTCACCGGCGAGATGGTCAATCACGGCACGCTGTTCGTGCAGGATTCTCAGCTGAGCGTCTACGCCGGCCAGACGATGACGGTCGTCGGCAACGTGCACCTTACCGGTGGCGGGCTGGTCTCGCTCCAGGACAGCAACGCCAGCCAATATGGTTCGTCGGCCGAGATCTTCGGGTATAATCCGAGCTATTATACCTACACCGCCAATACGCTCGATAACGCGGATAACCGCTTTGCCGGCCGCGGCCGGATCGGCAACCCGGACCTGGCGATCACCAACGAGGCGGCCGGCATCATCTCCGCCGAGGGGGGCACGCTTGCCGTCACCACCTCATCGAGCAACTCCCTTCTCACCCTGGGCTACGTCGTCAACCGCGGTACGATGCAGGCCCTCGGTGGCATGCTGTATCTCGACGGTTCCATCGACAACCGCGGCGGCACCATCCAGGCGCTGAACGACGGGGCCGGGCATGTCGGGCTGGTCACGCTGCACAACGCGCTGATCCAGGGCGGCCTGCTGCAATCCGACCCGTCGGACCCCGCCAGCTACATCCTCTCCGACAATTACGGCGGCACGCTCGACGGTACGGCGCAAGCGGTGGTGCTGGGCACCGGCACGCCGCTGCGCATGGCGCCGAGCAGCGCGCTGACGCTCACCGGCGCGATCGTCAACCACGGCACGCTGCTGGTGCAGGCGACCTCGGGATACTACGCCAACGTGACCATTGAGGGCACGGTTGCGCTCTCGGGCGGCGGGCGCGTCGCGATGTCCGATCTCAGCGGCAGCCTGTACGACCGCATCTTTGGATCGAGTGGCGCCGATCTGATCGACAACATCGACAATACCATCATCGGCCTGGGCGACCTGGGCTTCGGCCGCACCTCGATCCGCAATGAGGCGGGGGGATCGATCATCGCCCAGGGCGGGGTGCTGCTGTTCGATCCGACGGGGCCGGGCACCACCGTGAGCAACCAGGGGGTGGTGGAGGCACTGGGCGGCACGCTCGATCTGCGCGCCAATCTGCTGAACGCGGGCGGCGTCATCGCCGCACGCAATGATGGCGCCGGCCACTCCGGCATCGTTCTTCTGACCGGGTCCGACATCCAGGGCGGCGTGCTGGCGGGTGATGCAACCGACGCAGCCAGCGTCATCTTCGCCGGCTCGTCGTTTTCGACCCTCGATGGGACCACCAGCCCGCTCACGCTGGATACCACCTCCCACTTCGAGATCGACTCCGGCCGGTCGATCGAACTGCTCGGCAGCATCAAGGCTGGCGGTACCATCGCCCTGAGCGGCAACAGCAACTACTTCTACAGCCCCGCACAGATCATAGCGCGGGGCAACGTCATCCTCAGCGGCGGCGGCCGCGTCGTGCTGAACGATATCACGGGCACCGGCGGGCGTTACTCGCAGGTGATCACCGGCGTTTCCACCGCCGATACGCTCGACAACGCCGGGGTGACCATCATCGGTGTTGGCGAAATCGGCAACAATACGATGAGCTTCGTTAACGAAGCCGCCGGTGTCGTCAATGCCACGGGATTGCTGATCCTGGCGACTGGCAGCAGCACCGCGATCAACCGTGGCCTGCTCACCGCCTCAACCACGTCCGGGTTCCTGGATATCACCAGCCGGGTCGACAATACCGGCGGCACCATCGGCGGCGGTGGCGGGACCGTGCTGGTGGATAACAATGGCACCGTCGCCGGCGGCACCCTCGCTGGCGTGGTTGATGGATATTACGGCACCCTCGACGGCATCTCGTCGGCGATCACCATCGCGGCCGGGGCGACGGTCGGGATCTCGGCGACAGTGCCGAACACCTATAGCAAGCCGTTCTATCTCGCGGGATCCTTCATCAATCACGGCACGTTGCTCGTGCAGGGCAGCGATTCCGGTGTCGGCATTCCCGCCAATCTGACCGTGGTCGGGACTGTCAGCCTGTCCGGTGGCGGCGAGATGCTGCTGCAGGGGATCGGCAGCCATGACATTGGGACGGGGAACAAGGTGTGGTCCAACGGCGCCGGCTCGGTGCTCGACAATGTCGACAACCTGATCACCGGCTTCGGCACGCTGGGGGCTGGCGCACTGCCGGTGATCGACGAGAGCAAGGGTATCATCCGGGCGCAAGGGGGGCGGCTCGAGCTGCCTGGCGCGGTCAGCGGAACCGGGCTGCTCGAGATCGCCGACCATGCGACCCTGGCGCTCGACGCCGCGGTGGGCAGCGGGCTGACGATCAATTTCCGGCCGGATGGCGGCCACGAGACACTGTCGCTGGGCCGGACGCTGACGGCCGGCACCACGATCGAGAATTTCGCCGCCACCGATGTCATCAGCTTCCCCGGTGTTTTCGGGACGATCACCTCGAGTTTTGTCGGCAACACGGTGACGCTGACGAGCGCCGGCAGCACCATCGCGACATTCACCCTGGCGGGCAACGCCGGGGCGCAGCACATCAGCGCCGTGTCGTCGGGCGGAACCGTCACTCTCGGCACCACGGTGCCGTGTTTTGCCGCCGGCACGCGCATTCTCACCCTGCGGGGCGAGATCGCCGTGGAAAGCCTCGCGGAGGGGGATCGCGTCCCCGTGCTGGTCGGCCACGGGCATCGCGCCATTCGGTGGATCGGCCATCGCAAAGTGGCGCTGGCCGGGCATCCGAGGCCCCAGGACGTGCAGCCGGTGCGGGTGATGCCCGATGCCTTCGGGCCCGGCATGCCCCGCAGCGATCTTCGCCTCAGCCCCGATCACGCGGTGTTTGTCGCGGGTGCGCTGGTGCCGATCCGTTATCTGATCAACGGCGCGTCGATCGTGCAGGAAGATGTCGAGAGTGTGACCTACTATCATGTCGAGCTCGCCGGTTCCGCCGGCACCGCGGTGCATGACGTGATGCTGGCGCAGGGGCTGCCGGCCGAGAGCTTCCTCGATACCGGAAACCGCGGCGCCTTTGCCAATGCGGAGGGCAGCGTGATGGCCCACCCAGATTTCGCGCTGCGCCAATGGGGGGCCAATGCCTGCGCGCCGCTGCTGGTTGACGGCGATCGGCTGGTTGCGATCAGGCGCCGCCTGCATGCACTGGTGCTGGACGGCGGGCAGGCGATCGTCGCCGACCCGGCACCGTATTTGCGGGTTGACGGCCGGGTGGTCTGGCCCGAGCGCTGGTCGGGGACGGAGGCGAGGTTCAACCTGCCACCTGGCGCGCGGAGCGTGCGGCTGGTGTCGCGGGTGTTCCGGCCCGGTGATTTGGATCCGCTCAATGCCGATCTGCGGCGGCTCGGCATGGCGGTATCCAGCCTGATCGTTGACGGCGTGGCGATCGATCTGCGCGACGGGCGGCTGGCCGACGGGTGGCATCACGCCGAGACGGGCTGGCGATGGACGGATGGCGCCGCCGCGATTCCCTGCGGCGGTTGCCGTCGTGTCGACGTCGCGATCGCGCCGCTCGGGCACTACTGGAGTGCTGCCCCCAGTCATCGCCGGTGGATGCTGCCGGTCGCGGCGCGGGCGTGACGACGCGCCCGATCGGCCGACGTTTGACGGGCAACACCATCCATGCCCGATGCGTCTGCGCCGGCGTTCGCATCGAGGCGAGCTTCCCCGCCTTCTGGGCCTGGCATGACCACACCAGGGCGACCCAGCACGCCCATGGCGCGGCGAGCGCGACCTATGTCGGGTGCTGGCGCAGCCGTGTGCGGATCACCGAGGGTAGCGACCTGGTGACCCGGTTTGAGGATATCGAATCCGGCGCGGCAAGGAGCTTCTGCGCCCGCTGCGGCACGCCGCTGATCTATGAGCGGCGGCAATCCGCGACGATGATCAACATCCCGCGCGCACTGTTCGAGACGCGGACCGGGCGCGAGCCGCGCTACCACGTCGGGATCGACGAGCGCCCGGACTGGGCCTATGGCGGCGCTGCGCTCCGGCCGCTGAAGGGGTTTCCGGGCGTGGTGTGGGAGCGGCCGAACAGAAAGCGGCGGCCGCCTGGCGACGACACGGCCTGAGTGTCCATCCGGAAACAGCTTGAATCACTGGAATCACTTTTGATTCCCTACCTGCGACGCCGATTCGCAGGAGCCATCCGATGTGGACGACCGAGAACCGAGGCCGTTATGACCGGAGCAAGCAGCGCTATCCGAGTGATCTGACGGATGAGGAGTGGGGCATGATCAAGCCGCTGATCCCGCCGGCGAAGCGTGGCGGCACGAGCCAACGTGCGTAGTTTCGCTTCGCGACTCATGTCGGGAAACCTGAGGGGGCGTAGGTCAGCGGTTTAGCGATGGGCTTGGGTGATGACTCCCGCCTTGCGACGGGATTTTCTGCGTGGGCGCCCCGCCCCGTCCCCTCGCGCAAACGCGGGAGGGGGAAATAGGCGGGATCGGGCGAAGGCCGTCGGATAAAAGTTTTTGGCTCTTTTTTCAAAAAAGAACCCCTTCCTCCCCCCCTACAAAATCGCCGAATGCACGAAATTGCTCACCAGATCCAACCGCACCGAATGCCACGGATCGGGGATGCGGCAATTCGTCAGATAGGCGAAGGACACGCCCGAATCCGGGTCCGCCCAGCAATACGAGTTCCCGGCGCCGCCATGGCCGAAGGTGCGCGGTGAGGCGAAGCTGCCCAGGCCGCGGATGGTGGCGGTGGTGCCGCGCAGATGCGGGCCGATGCCGCGGTGCATCGGCATGCCCATGTTTTCATCCACCATGTCGCCGGTCCAGTTGCGGATGGCGTAGTCGAGCACGCGGGGGCCGACGAAGCGTTTGCCCGCGAGTTCGCCGCCGGCGAGCATGGCCTGGTAGAAGGCGACCATGCCGCGCGCCGTGGCATAGCCGCCGCCGCCGGGGACGCCGGCGCGACGGAAGGCCTCGGTATTGTTGCTGGCGACGGGGGCGTTGCCGGTGGCGGTCGGCTCATGCATGTCGGTGGCGCGGGCGAGTTGCTTCTTCGTGGTCATGCCGACGACGATCTCATCGCCAAGGCCGAGGCGTTCGGTGACGGTTTCGCGGATGACGTCGCGGAAATCGCGGCCGGTCACCGCCTCGATCAGCACCGCGGCGGTCCAGTGGGCGGTGGCGCCGTGGTAGAACAGGCGGGTTCCCGGGGTGAATTCGAGCGGGTAGTTGCAGACGACGTCCCGCATCAGCTTGTGGTCGGTCCAGACGGTGGAGGGGGTTTCGGCGCGGGGGTAGCCGCCGAGATGGGTCATCACCTGAAGGATAGTGATGCCCTGCTTGCCGTGCTGGGCGAACTCGGGGACGTGGTCGGAGACGCGATCGACGAAGCGGAAGGCGCCTTGCTCGGCCAGCACCCATAAGGCGGCGGCGGTGACCACCTTGGTGTTGGAGAACAACAGCCACAGCGAGTCGTCCTTGGCCTTCCTGCCTGCGGCGGCTTCGCCGAAGGTCTGGAAATGCGCGAGCTTGCCGTGACGGGCGATGGCGATCTGGCAACCGGGATAGCGGCCGTCGGCGATGTGCGTCTCGATCAGCGCGCCGAGGCGGGCGATCTGCTCCGGCCGCAGCCCGGCGGCATCGAGCGTGGTGGTGGGAAGGGGAAATCCGGCCATGGCGTCCTCCGCGTTTCGTTGAAGCAAGCTTCCGACGGAACGCGCGGCGGCGCAACAGGGGCGATCAGGGGTGTCCCTCCGTGCCGCGGACAGATCGGCTGTCCCGACCGCCCGCGGCCCAGCGGCCTGCGCCGGCCGGCGTCAGTGAAATGTGATCAGGGTACCTCCATGGCCATCGCCGCCGACGGCGAAATTCGCCGCCGTGTAGTGGCCACCGAAGTGCAGCGCCGCCTCCTTCGTGCTCCCTGAAAAGACCTTCAAGATCCCGCCAGAGAAGCCCCACGACGTCTCCGGGGTGTTCACCAGGTCAATACTGTCTCCGGCGGTGAAGCCGTCGATGATGCCGGCGAACGTGATGGGCTTAGACAGTGCGAGCGTGCCACCGCCGGCGGTGAATCCGATGGTCTGCCCGGCATCGGCACCGTGCAGCGCCAGACTGGCACTACCGCCGAGCTTGAAGGCCCCCGTGCCCGAGACCGCAGTGGAGATCGACACGCCCCCTCCGGTGATCGTCACGTTCCCATTATTGGTAACCGGCCTCAGGAAGGCCAGCGCGCCGCTACCGACATTGACGCGGCCGCTGTTGATGAAGGCGACGCCGATATTCGCGGTGCCCGCGCCGTTCATGGTGACATTGCCGGCGCTCGCGACGGAGGTACTGGAGTCGCCGCCGAGAGTCACGGTGCGGCCGGCGGCTGGAGTGAACGTGTAGCGTTGCGCGGCGCCAAGAGTGAGCGACACGCCGGCGCCAAGGGTGAGGTTGGCGGTCTCGACCACTTGTTTGGCGGTGATGCTGGCGCCGCCGGTCAGCAGCAGCCGGCTGTCGAGCCTGATCAGGCCATCGCCGGCGATACTGCCGCCAAACACGCCACCACCCTGCACATCGAGAACCGCATTGGCGACCGCGGCGAGCGAACCATTCCCTGAGACAGCGCCATTGAGCTGCAGCCGGGAGGCAGTCGCCTGGACCGAGCCGGTGACGTTGAGGGCGCTGGAGAGCGATCCCTTGCCGGTGAGGCTCCCGGCGGCATCGATCCGCAGGAAGGTGGCGGAGGGCGCTTTTGTGCCGAGCGTATAGGCGGCGGCGAGCGCCAGTGTGCCGGCACCGCCGATCGCCGATGACAGGGTGCCACCGCCCGTGAGGTCCAGCTCAGCACCGGACCCGAGGCTGATCGGGTTGGAGCCGATCGCGCCGCTCACCGAGGCGGTACCGGTGATCTGGAATGTCAGGCTGGAACCAGCGGACGGCGCGGCGGCGGCGAATTCACCGCCGAGCACGGGGTTCCCCGTAACCGCGACGGTGAAGGCATGGCCGGCGGCGCCGTAGGCGGCGAGGTTGGCGCTGGCGGACAGCACGGCGGCGGCGGCGTTGGATACGCCGCGCGCGTCGTTGACGGTGATGGTCTGGGCGATAATCTCGGTGCCGGCGCCGGGCGTCGTGCGGTCGGGCGCCACGAAATAGGTGCCAGAGACCCCACTGGTGATGTTGAAGGAATGCGCGACCCCTCCGCTCACCAGCACCACCGCCGGGGTGGCGACCAGGGACTGGGCACCGGCGGTGAAGGGCAGGGCCGCGTCGTCGAGCACGCCGTCAAGGCTGGTGATGGTGTTGGCAAGCGGGTTGGTGAAGCCGGACGTGGCGCCGCTTTGGACAATCAGCGCCGCGCCATCGAGGAGGGCGATCTGGCCGCTGCCGGCCGCCGCCGCATTGGCCAAGGCGAGACTGCCGGACTGTACCGCGATGCCGCCAAGACTGTTGGTGGCGGACAAGGTGACCACCGCGCCGGGGGCGGTGGTGACGGCGAGGGTGCCGGCGACGCTGATCGGAACGGTGTATTCCGTGCTGACGGCGGCGCCGAAGTCGGCGGTTTGGGCGAGGGTCAGCGACCCGGAAGCGACCTGGATGGCGCCGAGATAGGTGCCGCCGTTGGTGGAGAGCATGTTGGCGCCGCTGGTGAAGCGGATCGCGGGCACGTGATAATTGTCGACGATGCCGTTGGAGGCTCCGGCCACGACTGTGCCGCTGTTGAGAATGACGAGGCCGGCGCCGGTCACCCCCGCGCCGCCGGGGGCCTTCGAGATCTGGGCGACGTTTTGCCCATTGAACCCCGACGCGCCGCCTGCGATCACGCCAGCGTTGATGAGCGTGCCACCGTTGCTGAACACCACGCCGGCGCCACCCGCGCCGTTGGCCATGGTGGAAATCTGATTGCCGTACCACGGGCCGGCCGCTCCGCCCGCGCCGCCGGTGACGAGTCCGGCGTTGGAGAATAGGGCCGCGGCGGCGAACTGCACGCCAGCGCCGCCGTCGCCGCCGCTGCCGCCGGTGGGTCCGCCGTAGGGGCCAGGATTGACCGCCGACGGGAATGTGCTGCCGCCGCCAAAGCCGCCATTGCCGCCGGCGATGCTGCCGTTATTGAGCGCCCCGTTGCCCGAGACAACCGCACCGGCGCCGCCCGCGCCGCCGCCATTGCCGGAGTACCCGTAGGGCGCGTTTCCACCCTTGCCGCCATTGCCGCCGTTGCCGCCGGCGATCGTGGTGCCTGGGTCAAGGGCGAGGGTGTCGACATCGGCCCCATCGGCTCCGCCGCCGCCGCCGCCACCGGCACCGGCCGCGATCAATTGGTTATAGTGAAAATAATAAAAGTTAGTAAGAACCGCCGCCGCCGATTGGCCGTCGTCGCCATTGGCGCCCGTGCCCGGGGCGCCCGCCGCGCCGCCAGCACCGCCGGGGCTGGGGTCGGGGCCCCCGGAGGCGCCGTCCGATCCGGCACCGCCATTGCCGCCGACGGCATTGTAGCCGCCTTGCCCGCCTTGCCCGCCGCTCACGCGCACATCTCCGACGCGATCCCGATTGATGTCATACCAAGGTACCCCCGCCTGCTTTGCCGACTGCCAGGTGGTTGTTGCTTGGTCAGCCGTCTCACTATTTCATCGGGGGAGGCGGGCTCGTCAAGCCGCGGGGAGGAAGAGCGCAAATATTTAACGCATCAGAGATATTATATCGATATAACAACAATATGGACGCAACTCTCCCGCCGCTAATCTCTGGGCAATTTTCGCGGGAGGAGGTTCATCGGTTTCCCTTCTGAGTTGGGATACCAGAGGATGGCCTGGCGCTGCTTGCGGGTGAGGCGGCGGGGCTTCGCAGGGCGGGGCTTGGTCGGGCGGGGCTTTCTTGCGCGCTTGGGGCGGGGCGCGATGCAGGCGGGGGTGATGCCGAGCATGTGGCAGATGGGGCGCAGGAGGCGCTGGGCCTGGCTG